>JAJTCL010000080.1 GCA_021323255.1 Propionibacteriaceae bacterium
GGCCCCATCGATTCCGGCAATGGGGTCCTCCCGGTCGCCGCAGACATCCATCACGATCGCCTCATCGGCTTGCTCCAAAGCGTGCGCGAGCTCACGCCAGAAGTCTCGAGTGCGCGTATAGAGGTGGGGTTGAAAGCAGACCACGACGCGGCCGGCGCCGACGCCGGTGCGAGCAGCGATCAAGGTGTTCAACACTTCCGTGGGGTGGTGGGCGTAGTCGTCGTAGACCCGGATGTTGTTGGGGGCACCAATCAACTGGAACCGCCGGTACGTGCCCTGATACCTGACCAATTGGTGCCGTATGTCCGCGTCGTCGACGCCCAGCCAGCTGGCAACCCCGTACGCCGCAGCGGCGTTCAACACGTTGTAATGACCTGGCACCGCCAGCTCCACTTGACCGGCGCGTCGGGTCCAGGCGAGCTGGAAGGCTGAGCCGGTGCCAGCGAGGCGGATGTCTGTGATCTGCACGTCGGCCGCAGCGGAGGTTCCGAAGGTCAGGATCTCAGGTCCCGGCGACCCGGCTGCTATCTGCTGCCGCACCCTCCTCGTCAGTGAGACAGCTCCTGGATCGTCCGCACTTGTCACCAGTAGCCGGACTGAATCGGCGGTGGCGAAGCGGAGAAAACCATCGGCGTAGTTCTCGGCACTCCCCCAGTTGCTGAGGTGATCAGGGTCGATGTTGGTCACCACCGCGACCTCGCACGGGTACTGCAGGAAGGAGCCGTCGCTCTCATCAGCCTCAACGATCATGACGTCACCACCGCCGAGATGCCCGCCGGTGGCGGCGCCGGTGGGTGTCCCGCCAATCACGAAGGACGGATCCAATCCGCAGCCGGCGAGCACGTGTGCGATCATCGCCGTCGTCGTGGTCTTGCCGTGAGTTCCGGCCACTGCAACCCCGCGCCGGCCGAGCATCAGCGAGCCCAGTGCCGCACTGCGGTGCAGCACCCGCAGGCCGCGGCGCCGAGCTTCCACCAGCTCGGGGTTGTCGTCCCGGATAGCCGATGAAGTCACGACCGTGGTCGCATCGCCGAGCTGCTCGGCGCGATGCCCGACGTATACCTGCGCGCCTTGCGCCTCCAGTGAGCGGAGATATTTTGAGTCCTGACGGTCGCTGCCGCTGACCTGGATGCCGTGGGACAGCATCATCGAGGCGATCCCGTTCATACCCGAGCCGCCAATGGCGATGAAGTGCACGCTTCCGAGCTGATCCGCACTGGGCAACTCGACGGGAGTGATCAGACCCATCAGCGGATCACCTCCAGAACTCGCGATGCCAACACGGTAGCTGCATCAAGGCGGGCAACACCGGCAAGCGCGTTTCTCATCCCCGCGAGCCGATTGGGGTGTGAGAACAGGGTGGGAATCTCCTGCGCGACCCAGGCTGAGGTGCAGTTGCTGTCGGCCAGCATGATGCCGCCACCTGCGTTGACGACAAGCTCGGCGTTGCGGGCCTGTTCGCCGTTGCCATGCGGATACGGCACGAACACCGCCGGGAGCCCGACCGCGGCTGTCTCCAGCACCGTGCCGGCGCCGCTGCGGGCCAACATCAGGTCGGCCGCCGCATAGGCCTGCTCCATCTGGTCCACGTACGCCACTGGCTGGTAGACGGCGCCGGTCTGCTCGTCGACGCTCCGCACGATGTCCGGTGTGAGATTGTTCCGCCCCAAGACGTGGAGCACCTGGATCTTGCGGCCCAGCAATTCCGGCCAGGCGCCGGTCACAGCGTTGTTGATCTGTAATGCACCTTGTGACCCTCCGCTGACCAGCAGCGTCGGAAGCTCCAGGTGCAGCTGGAATCTGATACGTGCGTCACGTTGTCGTGCGGCTCGATCAAGATCGGTGATCGCCCGCCGCATCGGTAGGCCGATGCACAGCGCATGCGGCAGCGGGGTCTGCGGGAATGAGGTGTAAACATGCCTGGTAAGTCGTGCGGCGAGCTTGTTGGCAAGCCCGGGCAGCACATTTTGTTCGTGAATCACGATGGGCAGTCCGAGCCGTCGGGCGGCGAGGTAAGCCGGTGTCGAGACATATCCGCCAAAGCCGAGCACGACGTCAGCCTGGGTGCGCCGCAGCAGTCCGACGGTGGCCTGCACCGCCTGGAGCAGCCGCGGTCCGACCAGTAGCAAGTCCTTGCCGACTCGGCGTGGCATGGGTACCGGAGGGATCAGCTCGAGGTCCAGTCCCGCCGCCGGGACAACGGTTGTCTCCAATCCCCTGGCGGTGCCGAGCGCCGTTAGCGCCACGGCCGGGTCAAGCCGGCGGAGCTCGAGGCCGGTCGCTATCAAGGGCGACGTGTGCCCGGCAGTGCCCCCGCCAGCAAGCACGACGGAGGCCGAGGCTGCAGCCGATTGGTTCATGAGCGGGTACTGCCCTGCCTCGTCCGCGAGCCGACCACTGTCGTCATCCGGGGTTGGGGCCGCATCGCCTTCCTGGCCAGGAGCTTACGGGCCTCTGGTTCTCGGCGGGAACACGCCAGCAGCACGCCGACCGCAGCCAGATTGGCAATCAATGCCGATCCCCCGTAGGACACCAGTGGCAGTGGAACCCCAGCAATCGGGAGCAGCCGCAGCACAACTGCCAGATTGATCAGCGCCTGCACCATGAACCAGGCAGTGATACCGCCAGCCGCATAGCGAACGAACAGATCGTCGGCGTGTGTCGCGATTCGGATGCCGGCATAACCCAGGATGCCGATCATGGCAAGGACGACCAGGCTCCCGAACAGACCGAACTCCTCGCCCAGCACAGCGAAGATGAAGTCGGTGTGCGCCTCCGGGAGGCTGCCCCACTTCTGTCGGCTGGCGCCAAGACCGACCCCCCACCAGCCGCCCGATGCAATCGCGAACATGCCGGCGCTGGCCTGATGATTGGCACCAGTGAGATCAAGGCTCGGATCCAGGAAGGCAGCCAGCCGGCGCATCCTCACCGGAGAGGTAACGAAGATCGCGACCACACCCGCCACGCCGGCCGACGCCAGTGCCATCAGCACCCGCAGTGGAGCACCGACGACCCACAGCATGCTTGCAGCGATGACCGCCATCACCACCGCCGTTCCCGCGTCACCCTGGAAAAGCACCAGCAAGATCAATACGGCACTCACTGGTAGGAACGGCACCAGCAGGTGCTTGGGCTGGTCGAGTAGACGATACTTGCGCGCCAGCAGGTCGGCTCCCCAAACGATCATGGCGAGCTTCGCGAACTCTGCCGGCTGTATGGAGAACAGCGATGAGCCAAGGAAGAGCCAGTTGCGGTTGCCGTTCACCGAAATGCCGAGCGGTGTATAGGTCAAGATCAACAAGATGGCAGCGAGGGCTACCCCGAACCAGCTCAGCAGGCGTAGCGTCGACGGGGGCAGTCTCATGATCACGAATACACCGAGCAGGCCGACTCCGAGGAAGATCAACTGGCGCTTCACATAGAAATAGGAGTCACCAACTGTGAGATAGGCGTTCACGCTGGACGCCGAGAGCACCATCATCACCCCGACGATGAGTAGCAGCGCGACCGAGCCGAGCACCAGGTGATAGCTGGTCAGGGGCCGGTCCAGCACGGCCCGGAGCCAACGCAGTACCGCGATGGTCGAGGTTGGGCGCCGGGTCGCGGTGCCGGAACGACGAACCGACCCCGCACGGTGGCCGGAGGCGGTCTGGCCCTGCGGGGTCAGGGTCGCCACTGACGTCTACTCCTCTGCGAGCGCACGCACCGCAGCAGCGTAGGCATCGCCGCGGGCGGCGTAGTCGGTGAACATGTCCTTGCTGGCGCACCCCGGGGCGAGCAGGACGGCATCACCAGGTCTGGCCAGGGAAGCGGCCGCCGCAACGGCTTGTGCCATTGCTCTAGTGTCGACCGTCTCAATGATTTGCGTGGGGACTTCCGGGGCGTGTCGAGCGAGGGCTTGGGCGATGATCTCCCGATCGATCCCGAGCAGCACAGCGCCCCGCAACCGGTCGCGGTGGGCAGCGACCAATTCGTCGAAGGTAGTGCCCTTGGCCTGGCCTCCGGCGATCCATACCACCGAGCTGAATGCGCGCAGCGCGGCATCTGCGGCGTGGGGGTTGGTGGCCTTGGAATCGTCCACCCAGGTGACCCCGTTGCGTTGCAGCACGGTCTGGATCTTGTGCGGGCCGACACTGACCGTACGCAGTCCTTGGCGGACCGCGAGCGCGGGCACACCGTAGGAGCGGGCCAGGGCCGCAGCCGCCAGTGCGTTGGCCACATTGTGCGGAGCGGCGGGACTGACGTCGCTCACCTTGGCGAGTTCCAGCGCCGAGTCTTTACGCTGCTCGATGAAGGCCCGATCGACGAGCAGGTCATCGACAACACCGAGCATGGACAGTCCAGGTGTCCCCAGCGTGAAACCGATCGCCCGGGCGCCCTCGACCACTTCGGCCTGCTCCACCATCTGCTCCGTGATCGGGTCAGCCACGTTGTAGACACAGCTGGCGTGGATGCCGCTGTAGATCGTGGCCTTGGCATCGCGGTAGGCGTCGTACGAGCCGTGCCATTCCAGGTGATCAGGCTGCACGTTGAGGACCGCAGCCGAGTGCATGGCCAGCGACCTGGACCAGTGCAACTGGTGACTAGAGAGCTCGACGGCGAGCACGTCGTACGGTTCCGGGTCCAGCACGATCTCCATGATGGGCCGGCCGATGTTGCCCACCGCAGCCGTTCTCAGTCCTGCTGCTGCCAGGATCGACTCCAGCATCTGGGTGGTCGTGGTCTTGCCGTTGGTACCGGTGATCCCGAGCCACGGAACGATCTTGTCAGGCCGACTGAGTCGCCAGGCCAGCTCCACTTCGCTCCAAATGGGCACACCACGCGCGGCAGCCTGGACCAGCAGTGGAGAGCTGGCCGGCCAGCCGGTGACTATCACCAGGTCGGCATCGTCGGGAAGGTTGGCAGTAGAACCGGGCCCCAGCCGAACCGAGCCGCCAAGCACTTCCAGCAGCTTTCCCCTATCGGAGGTGAGGTCATCCACCAGCTCGTCCAGGATGGTGACCCGGGCGCCAAAGTGCAGCAGTCCATCGGCAGCGGCGAATCCAGAAACGCCGATCCCTGCCACCACGACGTGCACCTGTGGCCATGGTGATCGGCTATCAGCGTGCGCCAACCACGCCGGCCTCATGGCGAAGCCATGCAATCAAATGGGTGGGAGCGAAGCGACCTCCAGCCCCAGCGAACAAAGAACGGGGGTGAAGCGACCACCAGCCCCAGCGGCGAGCTGTGTCGGCGAGCTGTATTCATGTACCGGCCACCCACTCCGCGTAGAAGATGCCCAAACCGGCGGCAACGCAAAGTCCGGCGATGATCCAAAAGCGCATCACGATAGTCACTTGCGCCCAGTTGAGCAGCTCGAAGTGATGGTGAATCGGAGACATCTTGAAAAGCCTCCGGCCACCAGTCAGCTTGAAGAAGCCGACTTGCAGGATCACTGACATCACCTCGATGACGAGCAGTCCACCCAAGATCACCAGGAGCAGCTCGGTTCGGGTAAAGATGGCCATCGCGGCAAGTGCGCCGCCCAGAGACAGCGAGCCGGTATCGCCCATGAAGATCTTCGCGGGTTCAGCATTCCACCACAGGAACCCGAAGCAGGCGCCAGCGAGCGCCACCGCCACCACCGCCAGGTCATAAGGGTCGCGTACCTCATAACACTTTGGCCCGGCAGAAGCGGTATAGGCACAGGACTGGTTGTACTGCCAGATGTTGACCAAGGTATAGGCGCCGAAGATCATGACACAGGCACCGGAGGCGAGACCGTCCAGCCCGTCAGTGAGATTGACGCCATTGCTGGCGGCCGCGATCAGCAGCATGACCCAGATGATCACCAGGATCAGGGGCAATTGGAGCCATTCGATATCCCGCAGGAACGAGATGGCAGGCGAGGCCGGAGTGATTCCACGTTCGTCGGGGAACTGCAGTGACGCCAGGGCGAAGAGGATGGCGACGATGGACTGGCCAGCGATCTTGGCCTTGCTCCGGAGGCCGAGCGAACGCTGTTTTCTGATCTTGATGTAGTCATCCAGAAACCCGACGACGCCTAGGCCGGTGAAGAGGAAGAGCACCAGCAATGCCGACGCGGAGGGGGCCGTAAAAGTGATCAAATGGCTGCCGAAGTAGGCGAGCACGACGGCGGTAATGATGACGAGGCCACCCATGGTGGGCGTTCCCCGCTTGACGTGGTGTGAGGTAGGGCCATCGTCCCGGATCAGCTGGCCGTAGCCCTTTTTGACCAGGATCAGGATCGCAAGCCGGGTTCCGAGCAAAGTACCGAGCAGCGCCAGACCGCCAGCGAAGACAATGGTCTTCACACGGCATCCCGATGTGGGGGTAGTCCGACGCCAGCAAGGATCTCGTCGGCCACGGTGTCCAAGGCTAAGCCACGGGATGCCTTGACCAAGACCACATCGCCAGGCGCAAGATCACCGGTGACGACGGCAACTGCATCGGCCTTGTCGGTCACGGGCATCGCTCGTACGGAAGGCAAACCGGCCGCCACAGCGGCACTGGCCATCAGCACTGCGTACTCGCCAATGGCTACCAGGTGCTCGATCCCACTCTGGGCGACGAACCGGCCGATCGCCGCGTGCTCATCGGCTGCGGTCTCCCCCAACTCGAGCATGTCGCCAAGCACAGCCCAGGTGTGCCGGCCCGCTCGGCCAAGCTCAGCCAGGGTGGTCAGCGCTGCCCGCATCGAGTCCGGGTTGGCGTTGTAGGAATCATTGATCACCGTGACGCCATCTGATCGATCATGCAGCTCCATCCGCCAGCGTGATCGAGGGCCCGCCACACTCAGCGCAGCGGCAGCGCGGTCGAGGTCAACACCAACCGCAACCGCCGCCGCAGCCGCTGCCACTGCGTTTGCGACCTGATGTCGCCCGGTCAGCTGAAGCTGAACGTGGGACTCATTGCGACCGTCCCGACCGTCATGGACGGTGAAGGAATATCGACCCTGAGCATCACCGACGGGTCCGGATGCCCAAAGACCCTCCTCAAGCGGCTGGAGCGTGGACCAGGGGAGTACCTGGGCCTCGGTACGCCTCCGCATCGACCAGACAAGCGGATCGTCAACGTTCAGAACGGCCCAACCATGAGGTGGCAAGGCCTCCACCAACTCACCTTTGGCTTGCGCGATCGCCGCCTGGCCGCCGAACTCTCCGACGTGGGCCTGACCGACGTTCAGCACCAGACCGACGCGTGGTGGTGCAATCTCGCAGAGGTAGGCGATATGGCCAATCCCTCGCGCACCCATCTCCGCCACGAGGAATCTGGTCTGCTCGTCGACGCGTCCGACCGTGAGCGGCACACCGAGCTCGTTGTTGAGATTGCCGACTGCCGCCACGGTCGGACCGGCATGCTCCAACACCTGCGCCAGCAAGTCCTTGGTCGAGGTCTTGCCGACCGAGCCGGTGATGCCGATGACCTGAAGACCCGCAGCGCTCGCCCGGTCGACCAGATATCGGGAGAGCCGGCCAAGCGCGACAAGCGGGTCGGCCACCACCAGGCACAGTGCGCCCTGCACCGGATGTCGGGTAAGCGAGGCGGCCGCCCCAGCGGTTGTGGCCGCCGCCACGTAGTGATGACCGTCCACGTGCTCTCCAGGCAGCGCCACAAACAAGGCACCAGCGACAACCGCCCGGGAATCGGCTGTCAGGGCGGTCAGGACCGCAGTCGTGTCGCCGGGACCAGCTAGCTGGGCACCAAGCACTGTGGCGATCTCATCGACCGTCACCGCAATCACGGCATCGCGTCCTGCTGGCCGGCTTGGTCT
This sequence comes from Propionibacteriaceae bacterium, assembly GCA_021323255.1. Lineage (GTDB taxonomy): Bacteria > Actinomycetota > Actinomycetes > Propionibacteriales > Propionibacteriaceae > Microlunatus. The sequence goes on from JAJTCL010000080.1 coordinate 7,775, forward strand.
GGATGCAGAACCGCCCACTGCTCGGCCACCACATCTGGATCGCTGAATGGCAGAACCGTTCCGGCGATTTCCTGACCGAGCTCGTGGCCTTTGCCGAGAATCGCGACCATGTCACCAGGCGCCGCCAACTGCAAGGCGAGGGTGATGGCGGAGCGCCGGTCGCCGCCGTCGATGACCTGTGTTGCCAAACCGTCGCGGCGCACCGCGGCACGCGCCCCGCTGATCAGCTGTGCCCGGATGGCGGCGGGATCTTCGGATCGTGGATTGTCGTCGGTAGCGATCACGACATCCGCGTGTCGCGCTGCCGACTCGCCCATTGGTTCCCGCTTCAGCGGATCGCGGTCTCCTCCGCAGCCAAGCACCACGATGCGACGACGGGTTCCGACTGCTTCCAGCGCTGCTTCGATCGCCTGCGGGGTATGCGCGAAGTCCACATAGACCAGCGGTGCGGGCAGGCCCAACTCGACCAGTTGCATTCTTCCCGACACATTGGCCTGCCCCAGCCCGGCGGCAGCGCGTTCCAGATCCCCTTCGATCGCGTCGACCATTGCCAGCGCCGTCAATGCGTTGCGAATGTTGAAGTCGCCGGGAAGCCTGAGGTCAAACTCGACCGTACGACCTGCTACGTCCGCCCGTACCGCGACGCGTCCATCAGGTTGGATCTGGTACGCCAACGCCCGGCAGGCCGCGTCGCCGTCAAGACTGACCGTGGTCAGGCCGATTCCACCCTGACGACCGATGCGCCGTACCAGCTCGCGGCCTCGCGGATCGTCCACGTTGATCACCGCGTGCCTGGTCCGATCTGGGGTGAACAACGATGCCTTCGCCTCGAAATAGGATTCCACGTCGCCGTGGAAGTCCAGATGATCTCTGCCGAGGTTGGTGAAGGCTGCGACGTCGAACCGGATCGCATCGGCGCGTCCGAGCACTAGGGCATGTGAGGAGACCTCCATGACGACGGTCTCCGCTCCCTCTTCGAGCAGGAAAGCGAGCAAACCCTGCAGGTCGGTGGACTCCGGCGTCGTCACTGTGGTGGGAATGCAGTCCAGGGCTACCCCGTTGAGCCGGAAGCCGACGGTGCCAACCAACCCAGTGTTCACTCCCCCGGCCCGCAGCGCGGCTTCCAGGAGGAACGTGGTAGTCGTCTTCCCGTTGGTGCCAGTGACGGCACACATCGTCAGCGCATCGGCAGGCCGACCATAAATGGTGGCGGCCACGCCTGCCATCGCCTGCCGGGGATGGTCGACCACAACCACCGGGAGCGGCACGCCGTTGACCATTCGATGGCCAGCCGCATCGGTGAGGATGGCAACCGCCCCCGCGTGGGCGGCTTGTTGGGCGAACTCAGCGCCGTGATGATGCGCACCAGACAACGCAACATAGAGGTCGCCGGGACGTACCAGCCGGGAGTCGATGCTGATGCCGCTGACAACCGGGCCGCTCACCGCGGCGCGGTCCCCGAACAGCTCGGCCAGACCGATCTGGTGTCTGATGCGCGGCCGCAGTACGGCCCCCCGTGGTGCAGAAGACACGTTGGTGACGCTACCCACTTGTCACTCCGTGCGGACCAATACCCTCCCTATTTGACTGCTCGCTCTGTGTCTGATTGCTCGCTTCGCTCGCTGCGGATCGCGCTCTGAACCCGCCGCCGTCGTCGTCACTCGCAGAGGAAGAACGCCCCCGCTCGTTCCTCCTCCATGCGCCGGCGCGCGATCCGTGTCTGATTGCTCGCTTCGCTCGCTGCGGATCGCGCTCTGAACCCGCCGCCGTCGTCGTCACTCGCAGAGGAAGAACGCCCCCGCTCGTTCCTCCTGTCAACGGCAACTGAAAATTGATCAGTTGTCGGCAATCGAAAATTGACCAGGTCGTCAGTGTGGGTCGGCTGTGGGGACGCGGCCGAGGTCGCGGTTGCGGAGGCGGTAGCTGTCGCCTTTCAACGCGACTACGTCGGCGTG
>JAJTCL010000081.1 GCA_021323255.1 Propionibacteriaceae bacterium
CGGTAAGGAACATCAAGGCGTTGTCGATGATGTAGCGGCGTACCTCGTCGGACTCCTCGCCGTCCAGGTTCGGCTCATCACCCCAGACGGTCGGGCCGGCGTCGCTCCGCAGGTACGGCGCAAACTGCGACAAGTAGTTCCCGCTCGGACCGAGATGGTTGTAGACGACGTCCTGGATGACCCCGAGTCCAGCTTGATGGCACGCATCGACGAACTGCACGTAGCCGAGCGGGCCCCCATAACCCTCATGGACGGCATACCACAGCACACCGTCGTAGCCCCAGTTGTGCAGACCGTTGAAGGCATTGACCGGCATCAGCTCGACGAAGTCGACCCCGAGCTGCACCAGATGGTCGATCCGGTCAATCGCCGCCGGCAGTGTGCCTTCCGGCGTGAACGTGCCGATATGCAGTTCGTAGATGACACAGCCGGCGAGCTGACGGCCCGTCCATTTCTGGTCGGACCAGACGAACTCGTCTGCGTTGAAGGTCCGCGACCACCCGTGCACACCATGGGGTTGGCGCCGGGCGCGTGGATCTGGAAGCACGGTGCCGGAGTCGTCGAGGATGAAGCCGTAGTCGAACTCGCCGATGCCATCATCGGGCAGCGGCTCAGCCGGGAACCACCATCCGTCGTCGTCCTGTGTCATCGCCACTTTGACTGGGGCGGCATCGCCGACCTTCTTGATCATCAATGTCACCGAGGACCGTCGTGGCGCCCACACGACGAACCGAGCCAGGCTCATAGCACACAGCCTACGAGGACCGGCTCAGGCACCAGTTCGACGCCGAACTTGGCCTGCACACCGGCCCGGATCTCACGCGCCAGGCTTAGCAGCTCTGCCGCACTGGCTCCGCCCCTGTTGGTCAGTGCCAGCGTGTGTTTTGTGGACAGCTGCGCGGCCCCCTGCCCGTAGCCCTTTGCAAAGCCGGCCCGTTCGATGAGCCATGCGGCACTGGTCTTGACCCTGCCACCGGGATGGCCGAAGCGGGGCGCGTCTGCGGGTAATGCCGCAGCCGCTGCCGGGCTGAGGATGGGATTGGTGAAGAAGGACCCGACGCTCCAGGTGTCATGATCATCTTCCACGAGCACCATTCCCTTGGTGTTGCGCAGCGCCAATACGGCTTCGCGCACCTCCGCAGCTGGAGCACGCTGCCCCACCGCAACGCCCAGCAACCGAGCCAGTTCGGCATAGCGGATCGGTTGGGACATCGACCCGATCCGAAGTTGGAAAGTCACCGACAAGACGACGAAGCGTCCGGGATCGGACTTGAAACGCGACGTTCGGTAGCCGAAGCCGCATTCGACCGGAAAAAAGGTCTTGAGCTGCCCGGTGGACCGGTCAAGCGTACGCACCATCGAGATCAGTTCGCTCACATCGGCCCCGTACGCGCCAACGTTTTGGATCGGTGTCGCACCGACCAGACCGGGGATGCCCGACATGGCTTCGATGCCGCTCCAGCCGCGCTCGATGGCGTGGCTCACCAGCGGGTCCCACGGTTCGCCGGCTGCCACAGTGATCACCGCACCCGAACATGCCGCCGTGTCCTCGGCGATACCGCGCGTGGCGACCTTCACGACCGTGCCATCGAAGCCGGCGTCATCGACCAGCACGTTGGACCCTCCACCCAGCACCAGCACCGGTTCGTCAGAGCCATCGAGGTCACGAACGGCCTCAACCAGCTCAGACTCCCTCTCAACAGTGATCATCCGACGTGCCGGCCCGCCCACCCGTAAGGTCGTGTGATCAGCTAGTGCGACATGAGTGGCCTGCTCTGTCAGACTCATCTCAGCTTTCATGATCACGATGCGGGACCCGCACACCAAGATCAACTTCTGCTCGAGCCGCTCCGAGTACTTTCAGCCCGTCGCTGATCGCTTCAATTCTGACGGTCACCAGCGATCCCTCGATCGCTGAAACGCTGGCGCTGAATTCCACCTCGACCCCGTCCGCATCATCGGGCACGACCACCGGCCTGGGGAACCGGGCGGAGTAGGACGTAACCCGGCTTGGATCACCAATCCAATTGGTGACTACGCGAAGCGCAGTACCCATGGTGAGCATGCCATGTGCAACGACACCGGGCAGCCCAGCCTGCTTGGCTGAGTGTTCCGAGTAGTGGATTGGATTGAAGTCAGTCGCGGCCCCGGCATAGCGAATCAACCGTTCCCTGGTGAAACAAACGGTGAGCGACGGAAGCTGAGTGCCGACCTCCACGGCTTCAGCCACAGTGGCTTTCACTGCGGCGCTCGCCGGACGTGGGAAAAGGTGGCTTGCGCGGAACAGATCTGATCGCCGTCGCGGCCTGACATGTCAACGGTGGCCGAAATGAGCTCCGAACCTGCACGTATGCGCACTCTGTCGATGGTCACCTTCGCAATCACCACGTCACCTGCGCGGAAGGGCCGGAAGAAGGTGAAGCGCTGGTCGCCGTGCACGATCCGCTCCAGCGACAGTTCCAGCTCCGGGTCGCTGAACAGTTGGTTCCACGCTGGTGCGCAGATGACCGCGGCAAACGTGGGCGGAGCGATCGGCGACTGGCCGCGATATCGGGGGTTGTCGTCGCCCAGCGCTGTTGCGAACTCGGCGATCTTCGCCGCCGAGACCTGATAAGGATCGATAGCTGGATAGCGGCGGCCGGCGTGCGCCTCCGTAATGGCCATGGATGCAACGCTAACTGACGAGCCAGCTGCGAGCGTCGGGAAATCGCGCGCCGCCGTGCTGAGGAGGAGGGCGCAGAGGCGCTTTTCCTCTGGGAGCGACGACGAAGTAGGCGGATTCCACGCGCGAGCAGCTCAAAATAAGAGTGCGCTGTCATAACGCTGCCGGACCAGGCCGGCTGCGCGCTCGCCCAGTGGAGCGGCCATCCGCCAGCCGTGCTGCGATGCCAGAGCCCGTATTGGGGAGAGCAGCAGGCCTTCGGCGAGGAAGAGTGGCACGATCGCGACCGGCTCTCGCAACCCTTCGAGTACGTCGGTGGCACTCGGAGCGCAGGTGCCGAAGCATGCGCGTACCGGAGATCGACGGCCCTCGGCGAGCCGATCAGCAAGATCGAAAACGGCCTGGTTGGCCTCCGGTTTGGACGACCCGACAGCGTAGAGGAGCACTGAACTGTGGTCGTCAATGCCTGCGTCGTCCATGCTCTCGCGGAGCAGCTGAGCGACCTCCTCGCCGGTGCCCAGGATGTCGGCAACGACCAAGTCCAGGGGCAGGGACTCGGCAACATCCTGCACGCTCTGGGGAACATCGATGGTGGCGTGATACGCCTCCGTGAAGAGCAGGGGCACTACGACGGCGGATGCATGGCCGGCTTCGGCAAGCTGGTGGGCAGCTGCGCTGAGGTCTGGCTGCGCCAGGTCGAGGTACGCCGGCACCGCGGGAATCTGGGCCTGCTCAGCGACGGCAGCCATGAGCCGCTCGATACCGAGACTTCCCTCGGAGTGCCTGCTGCCGTGCGCCAGCCCGATGACCGGCAGGTCGAGGCGACTCAGCTTGTTCAGCGGGTCTCGCGGTGTGCGGTATGGGTTTTGCAGCGTGGGCAGAACTTCTTCAACTCAAGGCGATCCGGGTCATTACGCCGGTTCTTCTTGGTGATGTAGTTCCGCTCCTTGCACTGGGTACAAGCCAGCGTGATCTTTGGCCGTACATCAACGGTCTTGGCCATAATCGTCCTCAAATCCTGTCGGTGCTCGTGGTGCCGGTAGCGGGAGCGGGACTCGAACCCGCGACACAGCGATTATGAGCCGCTTGCTCTACCGCCTGAGCTATCCCGCTGCGGTCTCCCCTACCAGTTTCCCGGTCGGGCAACGGTCCGGACGGACCGCATATTCCGCCGATGCGCGGTGGCATCGAAGCCGGAGGCCGAGCCCCCATGCGGAATCGAACCGCAGACCTTCTCCTTACCATGGAGACGCTCTGCCTGCTGAGCTATAGGGGCGCGCAAATGCCGCGCGATGGGCGGCACCAACGGACCAAGATACACACTGCGCCGCGGCCAGGGCGAATCCGCTTTGTCTGGTGAATATCCCGCCACCCCAGAGGGTACGCGGAGGAGTACCCAGAGACATGGTCAAGGGACATAGGTCTCTCCAGGAGAGGGAAATCTCTCCAGGAGAGGAAATGGTCACTTCCGCTGCTCCAGCACCCATCGATATCTTCAGGCCATGAATCCTGCGGTCCCCGCCGGTGTCGATGGCAGAGCGTCCGACGCGCTGTTGAAACTCGGTCGGTTTTTCAGCAGATGGGAGGAATCCGACGACGGTCGGGTGGCCTTCCGTAAAGGCGGTCGCGCTGGCGATGTCTTCTACCGCGATCGGTGGAGCCATGACAAAGTTGTGCGGTCGACCCATGGTGTGAACTGCACTGGTTCCTGGTCGTGGAAGATCTACGTCCGCGACGGGATCATCACCTGGGAGGCTCAGCAGACCGACTATCCCTCCGTCGGTCCGGATCGACCAGAGTACGAGCCCCGCGGCTGCCCGCGGGGCGCCGCTTTTTCTTGGTACACCACTCCCCCACTAGAGTCCGGTATCCGTACGCGCGGGGTGCTGCTCGAGATGTATCGCGGGGCCAAGCAGCGACTGGGCGATCCGGTCCTGGCCTGGGCCGACGTGGTCACCGATCCCGAGCGCCCGCGCCGCTATCACCAGGCCCGCGGCAAGGGCGGACTCGTCCGGGTCACCTGGGCCGAGGCTGTGGAGATGATCGCGGCAGCTCAAGTGCACACGATCAAGACCTACGGCCCGGATCGGATCGCCAATTTCTCACCCATTCCAGCAATGTCGATGGTCTCGCATCGCGTGGGGACTCGCTTCAACCATCTCGTCGGTGGGGCGATGACCTCCTTCTATGACTGGTACGCCGACCTGCCGGTGGCCAGCCCGCAGGTCTTCGGTGATCAGACCGACGTTCCGGAGTCAGGCGACTGGTGGCACGCCACCTACCTGATGATGTGGGGCTCGAACGTCCCGGTTACCCGAACCCCCGACGCTCACTGGATGACCGAGGTGCGGTATCGCGGCACCAAGGTCGTCACCGTGAGCCCGGACTACGCCGACAACACCAAGTTCGCCGACGAATGGTTAGCGGCCCAGGCCGGCACAGATGCCGCGCTCGCCATGGCGATGGGTCATGTGATCTTGAAGGAGTTCTTTGGTGACCGGCAAGTGCCGTTCTTCACCGATTACGTGAAGACCTATACCGATCTTCCATTTTGATCACGCTGACCGAAAACCCCGAGCATGGCGGCCTGATCCCGGGCAAGTTCCTGACCGAGGTCGATCTAGGATCGGGCGCCGAGGCTGAGTCGGAGGCGGCGTGGAAAACGGTGCTGCTGGACGCCGCCAGCGGCAAGCCGGTAGTGCCCAACGGTTCGATGGGCTTCCGCTATGCCGACTCCGGCGCTGGTCGCTGAAACCTCGACCTGGAAGGCATCACCCCTGCTCTGTCGATCCGCGACGTTGACGACGACGAGGTCGTCGAGGTGCTACTCCTCTGCTTCGAGGCGGCTGACGGATCGGGGTCTGTGCTGCGTCGTGGCGTCCCGGTTCTCAGAATCGGCGATCACGTCGTCACCACGGTGTTCGACCTGCTGTTGGCGCAGTATGGTGTCGCCCGGCCTGATCTGCCCGGAGAGTGGCCGACCGGCTACGACGATCCAACAACGCCGTACACGCCGGCCTGGCAGGCCGAGATCACCAGCGTGCCTGCCCAAGCTTGCATCCGCATTGCCCGGGAATTCGCCACCAACGCCGAGCAGTCCAACGGTCGCTCCATGATCATCATGCGTGCTGGGATCTGCCAGTGGTTCCATGGCGACGCAACCTATCGGTCGATCTTGAGCCTGTTGATCTTGACGGGCTGCATGGGCCGCAACGGTGGTGGTTGGGCGCATTACGTCGGCCAGGAGAAGTGCCGGCCGATCACCCTTTGCGGGAACACTGCAGTCCTACGCATTGCTGCTGGTCTTCGGTTTTTTCCTCGGGGTTGCGGGCACCACGTTCGCGGTTGGCATCCCGTTCGTGAACGCATGGTTCGAACCGGCACGGCGGGGTTTTGCGACGGGTGTCTTCGGTGCCGGCATGGGTGGCACCGCCTTGTCTGCCTTCTTCACTCCGCGCCTGGTACGCAGCATCGGCTACCTCCCGACACATCTCTTCATCGCGGGAGCCTTGATCGTGGTTGGCGCCGTTTTGTGGTTGACGATGCGGGACTCACCTGCCTGGAAGCCCAACCTCGCACCCGTCGTCCCCAAGCTCACTGCAGCCGCCAAGCTGCCGCTCACCTGGCAGATGTCTTTCCTCTATGCCGTCGTCTTCGGTGGCTTTGTGGCCTTCTCGACCTATCTGCCGACATATCTGAGGAATGTCTACGAATTCGGCTTGACTGGCGCCGGCACCAGAACCGCTGGCTTTGCAATCGCAGCGGTAGTAGCGCGACCGGTCGGCGGCATCGTGGCCGACAAGATCGGCCCGCGTAAGGTCGTCGCGATTTCCCTCGCCGGGGCGGCGGTGATGTCGCTGATCATCGCGCTCCGACTACCGCCGGAGATTCCCGCTGGAACGTCATTCGTCGTCATGGCGCTCTTCCTCGGCCTCGGCACCGGTGGCGTTTTCGCTTGGGTAGCTGAGTTGGCACCAGCCGAACGGGTCGGCGCCATCACCGGGATCGTCGGCGCATGTGGCGGGCTCGGAGGGTTCTTCCCACCGCTCGTCATGGGAGCGACCTACAACGAGGCCGCGCACAGTTACACCATCGGACTGGTGCTGTTGACGATCACCGCGAGCGGCGCGCTGCTCTTCACACTGTTCGGGATCCGGCGAAAGGCGCCTGCCATCACCTAGCTTCCGGCGGATCAACCTCGCTTTATTCACTCGGACTTGGCATCATTTCTGGATGGCCCGGAGTCCACGGCAGTGACGTGAGGTGGTTGCGAGCGACCTCGGGGAGGAGCTGCTAGCACCTCAGCGCGATGAGAAAGCGGTGGGCATCCGTCGCGCAATCGGTATCGCACATCGCACGACCTGGCAAAGTCCGCAACTTTATGTCCTCGTCGTGGGCGCCATGCAGCTGTTGTTGATGGTGATCGCTATCCCGGTGATCCGGCTGCTCTACCAGTTGGTGCTGCTCCAGACCGGTCTCGGCAGCATCGCGTACGACCGGATCTCCCAGGTGCTGCGCAATCCACTGGCCGATGTGACCCTGCTGGCAATTGCGATTGCCGCTGTGATCGCGATCATCGCTGAACTGGCCACCTTGTTCATCCTGGCGTCGCATCACCAATCAGGCGACACAACGTCGGTCCAGCTAGTGCTGCGCCAGGTCTGGCGGACGATCAGGAAACTGGCCCACCCCCAAGGGCTGCTGATGATCATTTACTTGATCTTGCTGCTGCCGCTGGGCCAGCTGGGTGTGACGTCGATTTTGACCAAGAAGGTGGCTGTCCCGCCGTTCGTCAGCGAAGAACTCAGCAAGAGCCCGTCGTCAAGCCTGGTATACAGCGCGGTACTGCTGGTGATCAGCTATGTCAATCTGCGGTTGATCTTCACCTTGCCGTTGCTGAGCACCACGTCAGCGGGCGTATGGCGAGCATTTGTGACCAGCTGGCGCCTTACCCGCTGGCGCTCGCTGCGGGTTCTCGGTTTGCTGGTCCTCCTCGCGTTCCTGGGAGGGGTGGCCGGGTTCATCTTGGGCGCAGTGACTTTGTTGCCTACGGTTGCAACTGACCTGTTGGCTCCCGCTCGATCACCGTGGCTGGCCGCATATGGACTCAGCGTCTGGCAGATCGGCATGTTCGTCATCACGGCATTGTTGACGATCATGGTCGTGCAGTCGCTGACCGCGATGATGCGCGATTGGCTGATCCGGCTGCCGGAAGATCATCGACCGAGCGCTATCTCCTTTGTAGGCCCATCACCACTCACGGCTCGACATCAAAAGTTGTTGTGGGGGCTGGCGGCAAGCGTCGTGGTGATCGCTTTTGCTGTTGCTGCGGTGTTCAACCACCAGACCATGGTCAGCCTGGTCGCCAGTGAGGAGACCGAGGTGGTTGCGCACCGGGGGTTCATCCACGGTGGTGTGGAGAATACTCTTCCTGCCCTTCAGGCCGCCGCCAAGGCCGGAGCCGACCGCGTTGAGTTCGACGTCATGGAAACCAAGGACGGCAAGTTCGTGGTCATGCATGATGCAAATCTCCGACGGCTGGCCGGCCGGAACCTCAATGTCAAAGACCTCACCCAAGATCAGCTCACCAAGATCACCGTCCGCGCCGGGGGGATGGAGGCGAAGATTCCCTCACTCGAGGAGTGGATTCGGCTGTCCATTCAGCTCAATCTGCCGCAGTTGTTGGAGATCAAACTGCACGGCGGCGAGACTCTGGATCTCGTGCCGCGGTTGCTGGCCGTGCTGGATCGCGCCGGAGTGACAGAGCACTACACCTACCACACGCTCAGCCGAGAAGTGGTCCAGGAGCTCAAGCGGCTGCGGCCCCAGCTGGTGGTGGGTTTCATCGTGCCGGTCAATTTCGGTGGCGTACCCGAACTCAAGGCCGACTTCATCGTCATCGAACAGCAGTCATACAGCAGCCGCTTCGTACGCCGGGCGTGGGCCGCGGGCTACAACGTCATCGTCTGGACGGTCGACGACGAGCAGCAGATGCGCAACTACATGGATGCTGCCGTCGACGGGATCATCACCGATCGGCCAGACGTCGGCGTCGCAGCACGCGCGGACATCGCGGAGGACAAGGGCATGACAGGTCGGCTGTCGGACGCCATCGCTCGGTCGGCGTCGTTCTGACGAACCCGTAGCTACTCAGGCCTGTGGCTTCACGAGCGGGAACAAGATCGTGTCGCGGATTCCGAGGCCGGTCAGGTTCATGACCAGCCGGTCGATGCCCAGCCCCATGCCGCCAGTGGGCGGCATCCCGTACTCCAAAGCCTGGAGGAAATCTTCATCGACCTGCATCGCCTCCGGATCGCCGGCGGCTGCGCGAAGAGACTGGGCAACCAGGCGCTCGCGTTGGTCCAGCGGATCGGTCAGCTCGGAGTATGCGGTGCCCTGTTCGGCGCCGAAGATCACCAGATCCCATTTCTCGGCCAGTCGGGGGTCGTCGCGGTGTTCCCGCGCGAGGGGTGAATTCTCCTTGGGAAAATCGGTGTAAAAGACCGGCGTCATGGTTTGGCCCTCGCACAACTCGCCATAGATCTCCTCCAAGACGTATCCCCAGCCGGCGCTCGGATCGAGCTCCAGCCCGATCGCCTGGGCGTGCTGATGGAGCACGGACGTCGGAGTCTCCACGGTGATCTCTTCGCCAAGCGCCTCCGAGACTGCCTCGCAGATCGTCTTGACCGGCCAGTCGCCGGAGAAGTCGTATTCGGTGATCTTGCCGTCTGCGTCAGTCCTGCGAGCGATCGGCGAGCCATAGATCGCGGTGGCGGACTCCTGGATGATCTGCTGGGTGAGCACGCGCATGGTGTTGTAGTCGCCGTAGGTTTCGTACACCTCCAGCGAGGTGAACTCCGGGTTGTGCTTGAAGTCCACTCCTTCGTTGCGGAACTGTCGGCCGACTTCGAAGATCTTCTCCATGCCACCAACGATCAGGCGCTTGAGATGCAGCTCGGTAGCAATCCGCAGGTAAAGATCGAGGTCATAGGCGTTGATGTGGGTCTCAAAGGGCCGGGCATTGGGGTTTCGACCTCGGTGAAACCCCGATTCTGGAGCGAGTCGCGAACGCTGCGGACCACGGCCGCGCGGACGTAGGCGATTTCGCGGGCCTCCGGTCTCACGATCAAGTCGACATAACGCGCTCGCACCCGCGCTTCAGGGTCAGTGAGGCCCTTGTGCTTGTCGGGTAACGGGCGGATCGACTTGGCGGTGATCTCGTACGACTCGGCACGTACGGTCAACTCGCCGCGCTTGGTGGTGATCACTTCTCCGATCACGCCCACGTGATCACCGAGGTCGACGTCATGCCGCCAGCGCCGCAACACCTCAGGTCCAACAGCGTCGAGAGCGATCATGATCTGTAAGTCGCCGGAGCCGTCACGCAGCGTTGCGAAGCAGAGCTTGCCGCCGTCGCGACTGAGGATGACCCGTCCCGCAACCGACACCTGGCGACCTGTACGCGTGTCTGGCGGGAGCTCACCTGCCTCCGCTCGAACCTGCGCCAGGGTGTGACTCCGCGGGAAGGTCACCGGAAATGGATTGATGCCCTGCTCCCGCAGCCGCATCAACTTCTCCCGGCGTACCCGAACTTGTTCCGGCAGCCCTTCCAATGACATGGCCTCAGCCACCGCATCGGGCTCTTCCGGAATTTGCGCAGTCACTTCGGCCGCATACGCCTCGCCAGCCCGTTCCAGCGCACCGGCTGCTGGTTCCTTGCCGTGCCGGTGCAACGTCGCCAGCGACGGCCGCGTCAGGAAGCCTTCGGCGCTACCAGCGGCGGTACCTACCCGAGGCAGGTCTGAGGTGTATTCGAAGCAGATGTATCGGGGCTGCCATTCGGGTTGGTACTTCGCGTTGGACCGGTAGAGGGATTCCAGCTGCCAGTTACGGCTCGCGACCAGCAGCGCCTGCCGCCAAAGCCGGGCAATCGGTCCGGCGCCGATCTGCGCGCCGCGCTCGAACGCCTCACGGAACATCGCGAAGTTCAGCGATACCCGGCCGACACTGAAGGCGGCGGCGCGGTCGGCCAGTGAGGCCACCATGAGCTCCACCAGACCGTTGTCAGCAGTGGGATCTCGGCGCATCAGGTCGAGCGAGAGTCCATTGCGGCCCCAGGGCACAAAGCTCAGGAAGCCATGGAGCGTTCCGTCGACATCGTGTGCCTCCACCAACACGCATTGGGAATCCAGCGGATCCCCTAGGCGACCGAGTGCCATCGAGAAGCCGCGTTCATCACCACCGTCGCCGCGCCACCGTGCAGCCGAGGATGACAGCGCATCAAATTGTGCCGGGTCCAGATCGCCGTGACGCACCACATTCGTGGTGTATCCGCGGCGTTGCAGGCGGCTGACGGACTGCCGGACCGACTTCATACCTGGTCCGTTGAGTGAGAAGCTTCGCATGTCGAGAATCGCCTCATCGCCGATCTCGAACGCAGTCAACCCGGCCTCGGTATACGCAGCTGCGCCCAACTCACCGGCACCCATCACCGCTAGGGACCACCCATTGGCGCGGGCCTTGGCGCGCCATCGCTCGATGGCAGATCCCCAATGTTCAGGATCGCCCACCGGATTTCCGCTGGCCAGGCTCACTGACCCGATCACCCGGTAAGAAACGCCCGCTTGTGCAGTCGCGGGCTCGCCAGTGTTCCAGACGATGGACTTGTCGCGCCTCGTGGCGAAATAGCCGAGCGAGTCAGAATCGCCGAACGTACGCAGCAGGGTGCGTACCCGAGCCTCGTCGACGGCGCTCAGGGTTTTCGTCTCGGGCGGCGGCTTGAAAAGCAGGTAGGTGGAGGTGAGGATGGTGGCCGCACCCAGCAGGTCCAAAAGGATCGTGACCCAGAGCGGGGAGGTGACCTCATCGGGCCTGGTGAGGCCGACCTCACCGAGGAGCTTGTCCACGACATGAAGCGTTGCCGTGGACAGATCGGGTGCGGTACCAAATGTGTTGACCAGCCAGGTACCGAGAACCAAGATCACCAGAAGGCCGACCAGGAAGCAGATGATCGCAGCGATCAGGTTTCGCATCACACCGTGTGCCAGGAACTGCGACCTGGCGCGCCAAACGATCACCAGCACGACGCTCATGATCACCAGGCCGACAATCTGGAGCCGTGGTCCACCGGTGGTGATCGAATAAATGCGCCCGAGCTGAGGGAGGATGATCCACCAGATGATCAGGAGCCACCAGGCCGTCCGAAGCCTGCGACGCAAGGCGATGCCCATTGCGATGAGCAGCGCTGCGTAGACAAGATTCGGCACGATAGGGATCGTCAACATCGAGATGACGTCGTGCCACCGCAAGAAATACCGTCTCAATGGCGGAATGAAGGTCGCGACCACAACAAGCGCGGCGAACGCGAACATCGCCGTCGCAAGCCAGTCGGGCCAGCGATCATCGCGTAGCAGACGCGTGCGGACAGGCTTCTCCGCACCCGCCTCTGCCTTATCGGCGGGGGTCCGCTCCGCAGAGGTATTCAGGTCAACAGCCATATGTGCTCACTAGCTTTGGGAAGAGTGGGACGTCGTTGACGCTCGATACCTGCAAAATTCTCTCACGGTTGTGCAGCAAGCCTTTGAAGAAGAGGCCGCGGCCCTGCAATGTTGATGTGTGCCGGTGCTGTGTTGGATGGCACTCTGGCAAGCCGTTCGCCAGATCCGACTCCTTCGCCTGCCTGCAGGAGCGGCCCACGTTGGTATTTATCTGCGGGCAAGCTCCTGCAGTCGTCGAACAGCTGGCTATAGTGCCGGTGCGTGGTCAAGATCATTCGTCCGGTGGGTCGCCCCATCTTGACTGCGCCTGCACGCCGGCAAGAGTTTGCCTAGGAGCAGGGCACCAACAACCTCCACCGACTCGACGAGAACCTCGGCACCGCCGACGTCAACCTCACCGAGGCCGACCCAACTCAACTAACCGACCTGTGGTCAGCCACTGGGGTACCCGGATCGGCTGCCCAGGCGCCCTCGGAGCCGGGTCATTTTCGCCTCCGACAACACCTGCGGGACTGCCAGACCAGCTACCAGCGTTTCATATCCCTTCCAGCCACGAGTGCCACGGGGATCTGGCTGCCACCCCACTACTGCCCTGTGTCCCCCTTCCGGCGGGCACGCTGGACGAGAAGGAACGTGATGACGGTGGCAAGAACCAATAACGGCAGCAAAATGAAGACTAACAAGGAATTCGAATCCACAATTACGACCTCCAGCTCTGTTTGAGCTCCATGACAAGCACTTCGGTACCCAGCAGACCGGCGCCGAAGCGGGATGCCGATGCTGGCACGGCCGTTAGGCCATCTTTATCAGGCCTATCGTCTGTTCCATTTAGGCAGTTCAGCATTGGCCCTGCGTGACCGCATCTCCGCGCGATAGCCCAACCGGGTCAATGAAGCAGTGCGCCCCTTGCGAATCCTTCGCGAAGGGGCGCACCAGATAGATGGCGTCATAGCTCAAAGATCAACGCCTTCGAGCTATGCACCAATTCGATTCAGCAAACTGCCAACCCGGCGGTTTATCGAGTCTCGTCGCGGCTGCCGGACTTGGCCAGGCCACGGCTGATCAGGTAACCGATCGTCAACAAGGTGACCAGGAACCAGCCCTGATAGGCACTGAACCCTTGACCGTCCTCGTTGACGTCGACCACCAAAGAGGCGATCAAGACACCGAGGACTGATAGCACATAGACAATCAGTTCGGTCGTCTTAAACGACGGTTTGGTCTCCCTAGCGACACGGCGGTCGCCATCTCGGGATACGACAGCGCGGCTGCCGGTGATCGCGTCGTTATGGTCGGTGGTGCTGGTGGACATGCTTCTCCTTTTTGGAGAGTGTGAATGGCCAGGACGCTTCTTGCCCGCCGAGAGACTGCAACTGACAATGTGCCGGCCTTATTTCAGCTACGTCCACTTGCTTCGTGTGATCTGGATCGCACCGGGTTGGCGACCCGCGCTCCTAACCCGAACGGGGGTCAGACACTCCAGACGTCAAGTTCTCGACGAGGAGGCAGGGTTGACGGCCGGGCCTCTGGACCGTCCCCGGGGCTAGTGAGCGATCATGCTATTGGACCGAAGTGTGCTTGGTGATGGAAAGTCTGGGGTATAAATCCAGAGCCTATTGATTGATAAGGAGGATCGTTCCCATGGACGCCGAGCAACTGCAGTCAAAACAACCGCGATCAGCGCTTGCCGGCAGCTACGGCCATCCGGTCCATCCGATTCTGGTGACTCTGCCGATCGGCGCTTGGGTTTGCTCGTTCATTTTTGATCTTGTGTCCTACGGCAGCTCAGAG
>JAJTCL010000440.1 GCA_021323255.1 Propionibacteriaceae bacterium
TCGCCAGCCGGCGGGCGCAGCGCCGCTCGGTACGCCTGCAGCGTCGCGGCGGCTGTGTTATCCCAGCTGAATGTGGCGGCATGAGCTGCGGCGTTCGTTCCCATCCTGATCATCTCGTCGTGATCATCCAGAATGGCGGCGAGCGCATCGGCCCATTGGCGCTCGTCGTGCCCTTTCACCAGCAGACCGCTGTAGTGATCACGGACCGTGTGCCGCAAGCCTCCGACGTCGGTTGCGACAACCGGTCGCCCGCAGGCCTGCGCCTCGAGTGCGACAAGTCCAAAGGACTCGTTGTAGGAGGGCACAGCAACCACGTCAGAGACGCAGTACCACCGGAACAGCTCGGAGCGGGCAGAGTGTGGCCGGAAGTCGACCATGTCCTGGATGCCGTGATCGATGGTCAGCGGGCCAAGTGTCTGCGACCATTCGCCATTGGAGCCACTGGGCCCGCCGATGATGATCAACTGGAGCTGCTCGCGGCGTCCCGGGTCGCGACGGGTCAGCTCGGCAACGGCCTTGATCAACACGTCAGGTGCCTTCAGCGGCTGGATACGGCCCACAAACAAGATCACCTGGATGTCCTGGGCCACCCCGAATTGGGCTCGTGACTTGGGTTGGTTGCAGGGATGAAAGGTGTGGAGGTCGACACCCGGGGGGACAATGCTGATCTGCTCCGCCCGCGCCCGGTAATGACTACGGAGTTCGGCCGCCTCGTCGGGGGTGTTGGCGGTGAGTACGTCGGCACCGTGAACGATGGCAGCCTCCCCGCGCTCGCGTACGTCGGACTCGACGGGCTGATCCCGGCTGAGACTGGAGTTCTTGACGCGAGCCATCGTGTGCATGGTGTGCACCAGCGGCAGACCATGCCTGCGTTTCAGCTGCAAGCCAACCTGACCGGAGAGCCAATAGTGGGTGTGAATCAGATCATGGCCGCCAAGGTGCGCGTCCAGCGCAGCGCAGAATTCCTCCGTCAGGGATGGCAGCGCCTCTTTGGCGACATGTTCCGCGGGTCCGGCATCGAGATGAATCACCCGAGTGTGCTCATGGACATCGACGATATCGGGCACCTCGGGCGTGTTCCGCCGAGTGAAGACATCCACCTTCAGACCCCGCTCGCCAAGCCGCCGCGCCAACTCGGCGACGTAGACGTTGAGACCTCCGGCATCGCCGAGGCCTGGCGTGGCCAGCGGCGACGTATGCATGCTGATCATCGCGATGCGATCCGGATACTCGCAGCCTGTGTGCACTTTTCCTCCCGCTGAGAGGCTACCGGTGAGGGCTAGCGCAATGGTCGGAAAAGGTGAAGCCGTCATTGACTGCTGACGAGCACGAGGGCAGCTACCGCGAAGGCCAGACCGGCTATCTGAACGCCGCGGAGCCGTTCGTGATCGATGATCAAAGCCAAGATCACTGTTGTCACCGGGTAGAGCGCGGCCAGCGGGGCGACGATGCTGAGATCACCGGTGCGGGCGGCTAACAGAAAGAGCGCGTTGGCCGTCATATCGCACGGGCCGGCCAACATCGTGAAGCGCAGGCCAACACCGCGGGGCCACGGCCCAGGTCGCGCCATGAGAATGAGCAGTCCACCGATGATCAGCGCGCTCAACTGGGAACCGGCGATCGGCCACAGGCCGACAGAACCTCCGGCGGCCTCGTTCGCGACGGCGAGCAGGATGAAGAACAGGCCAAAGCCGGCGCCCGAGCCGAGCGCAACGGCGATCAGTCTCCAACTGACGACCTGACGCCGTCCGGATGGATTCGGTGCAACGCTGACCAGAGCGATCGCCAGCAGCGCGCAGCCAATTCCGAGCAGTCGCGCACCCGAGGGTCGCTCGCCCCAGACGAGCCCGACCACAACGGGAATCGCCGCCGAGGTGACGCCCGTGACCGGAGCGACGATCGTCATGGCGCCTGCCGACAGCGCCCGATAAAACAGCACCAGGCCGACGAGGCCCGCCACCCCAGCCATGGCGCCCCAGGCAAGGCCAATGGGCGTTAGGGGAACGTACATCGCAATCAGATAGATCGCGAGCAGGGGCAGGCTCACCAGCTTCGATACCCACACCACCAGCAGTGCACCTGCACGCTGGGTCGCCTTGCCGCCTGCAAAGTCGCCGATGCCCCAAATCAGTCCTGACAAGACTGCGAGCGCGACGTTCAGCACCCAGGCACCCTAATGCCACCGCAGGCGGCTGAAAGCCGTGTGAGACTTTGGCGTGAGGTCAGACTGGTGCTTGCAGCGGTCCTGTTGTTCGCCCCGGCCGCCGGCCAGCCGCACTCGGCTGGACTTAACTCCTTATAGATTCAATCCCTATCGAGGGTCCGTTAGTAACCCCCCCACCCCCTCATCGGGCGTTTCAGAGGACGGGCTATACGGACGTAAGTCACGAACCGCCCGCTGGGCTTCCCCCTCGCCGCCACCGCTGGGCCTCCTGGTGGGCCAACGAATCACCGGTTGGCCGGCAGCTGATCCGCTTCCAGGTGTGACAAGGTTCCCGCGGAAACGTGTCCCGCTGGCCGGTTCGGCGGATTCTGGCGGTTAGCGCAACAGTAGGGGTCCGATCTGTTCGATCGGTTTCTTGAAGCCTAGGCGTTTGCGTGGTCGGTCGTTGAGTTCGG
>JAJTCL010000441.1 GCA_021323255.1 Propionibacteriaceae bacterium
CTTCTTTTCATTGAGTACGGGCACCAAAGTGCCGTCTCTTTGCACAAAGGAAATCGATCCGGCGAGCATCCTCGGGGTGATCTCAAACGATTTGGCACCCCTGACGTTGACCTTGATGGGGTCGGAGATTGCGGGCTTGGCGAAAGTCGCGACCACCTGGTCGGCTTCGTCATTGGTGACCGCAGGCTGGCTGATCTCGGCCGGCAACGCAATGGGACCTGTCACCTTCAAGAAACTGCTCGTAATGGTCGCTGCTGCAGGATCCTGCTGCAGCACCGCTCCTTCCTGGGCCTGCTTCTGCTTGATCTTCGTGCCGTCATATCTGAGCGCCGCATCGACCGGTTCCTGGTTGAAGATCTTGGCGAGTTCACCGACCGCTGCGTTGAGTCTCGGCTGGTCGACCACGATCACAGCATCGATGGCTGATCCACCGGTTAGGGTTCTGAGGATGCGCAACGGGTTCAGGCTCTTGCCTCCGCCGGCTGCGTCGACGCTTTGGGCGTAGTCGACTGCAAGGCCGGCATCGACCGGCTTGAGCTGCGCCTCCTTCTCTCCGACGGTGAGATTCAGCGGTTCTGTCGCCCTCGGACCAAGCTCCACCGACAGCTTCTGGATGGCCTCCGACCGGCTGAGACCTCCCACCGCCACTCCCGAGATCTGCGCCTTCTTGGGGACCTTGTCACCGGTGGCGACGTAGCCAGCGAGGTAGAGGACCCCCGCCATAACCAGCAGTCCGCCCATAACGGCCGCGATCAGAAGGAAGATCAGCCGTTTCCGGACCGGTTGCTCCTGCGTTGGTTGTGCGGGCTCCCAGACGATTGTGTTACCGGGCCCAACGTCGTTCCTTGGCGCTTGCGTGGTCAAGAACTGCTACCTCGGGTCAGACGGCACTGGATGCGTGGGCGTTGGCGGCCCTAGGAGTACGCCCCCCGATAGTACGTCAATGGAGGTCGTGCGTTTGGGTCGTCGTCAGAAGGAAGACCACTCGCGCGGACAATCTGACCGACCACGATGGTGTGGTCACCTCCATCGTGCCTGCCATAGGTTGTGCACTCCAACCAGGCCAGGGCGCCATCGACGAGGGGCGTCCCGCTGAGAGGGCTGGGCGTGTGCGGTACTCGATCGAACTGGCTGAGCAGGTCTCGCCCGCGGTTTGCAAAATGCCTAGCCAACGCTTCTTGGTCGACGGTCAGCAGCGATAGACACCAGTGTGTGGCCTTGCTGATCGCGCCATGAAACCGGCTCGCCTTGCTGACGCAGACCAGGACCAGAGGTGGCTCCAAGGACACAGAGCACACCGCAGTGGCCGTCATCGCATGCTTGATCCCGTGATGCAGCGCAGTCGCAATCGTGACACCAGAAGCGAAGTGGCCCATGACGTGGCGCAGTGCATCGGCCGAGCCGGGAACGCCGTAACCGAGATCTGGCGCTGTAACCCCGTCGCGGGACGTTTCCGGCCAGCTTGGGCTCGTCACGAGGGCTAGCTCAGCCCGGCGAACAGGTCGTCAGCCCAGCCGTCGGCCGCAGGAAGTGGGGGGCCGCTGGCCAGGCGATAGTGCTCGCGGGCCCACCGATCATGGCCCAGCACGTCCGCGCCAGCAAAGAACGGGCCGTCGGCGGTGATTTGAGTGGCGTGGGCTCGCATAGCAGCCAGCTTCTGTGCCACCCAGGGTGTCCCGTCGATCTCCACTGCGATGTCGACGTCATCAGACAGCAACGACGACAGCGGGCCTTCCGGATCCAGCTCCTTGTAAGTCTCTGTGTCACCTGCATCGCGTAACGCCTGAATGCCGGCCAGGAGCTGACTCTTGCTCATCGTTGACCAGTACACGCGAGCCACTGTCCAGGGATTCCCGAGGTCTCGACGGTAGGACGGCACTCCCGCCAGCTGGGTAGCGTACATGGCAACCCGATGCGCCTGGATGTGATCCGGGTGGCCGTAGTTGCCTACCTCGTTATAGGCGATCAGCACCTGAGGGCGGCGGTCGCGGATTACGGGCACCAACTCATTGGCTGCCTCCAGCAGATCGGCCGTCCAAAAGATGCCCTCACGGAGCATGTCGCGGGGGATGGCACGACCCTCGGCGTCGTACGCCATGCCGGAATCCCGGTATCGCCCATCACCGCCCAGTCGGATGAAGTCGGTGACACCGAGGATCTCCATCGCCACCTTGAGCTCGCCCAGCCGGTGCGACCCCAGATCGTCACTCTCTTCGGCACCCAGATGGGCAAGATCCTCCACCAGCACCTCGCCCTCCTCGCCAAGCGTGCAGGTCACCAAACAGACGGCCGCGCCCTCGGCCACGTACTTGGCCATCGTCGCCCCATCCATGATCGTCTCGTCATCGGGATGGGCATGTACCAACATGAGGCGCCGGTCGGGCTCAGACCTGGTCACAGACGTCACGGCCCCACCTTATGCCGCTGGTGCCTCGAGGCGTTTGCGCGCTTGTGATCGGAGACGACCCCGATCGAGCGCCGGTCAGACGACGACCCGCGGCTCAGCGAAGTGACAAGCCGAATCGTGTGCCGACTCCCCATCGGGACGCGCGACCAGCAAGGGTTCCTCGATGCTGCAGATCTCTTGCGCCTTCCAGCAGCGGGTGTGGAACCGGCAG
>JAJTCL010000082.1 GCA_021323255.1 Propionibacteriaceae bacterium
AGCAATCAAACATTGCGTAGGCTTTTTGCCGTGTCCGTGAGCCAGGCCCCGGGGAAGTCTGACGCGGATCCGCCCGGATACCCGCGAGAGTGGGAGGCGGACATCTTGCTGGCCGACGGTGGCGTTGCCCATCTGCGCCCGATCCGGCCATCCGATGCAGACCGGCTGGTCGCCTTTTATGAACGGGTCTCGCCGGAGTCGAAGTACCTCCGCTTCTTCGTGCCTTACCCGCGGCTGACTGATCGGGACATCAAGCTGTTCACCGAGGTCGATTACGTAGATCGGGTGGCACTCATCGTCACCCTCGGTGAGGACATGATCGCAGTCGGGCGCTACGACCGCACTGAAGGTGATCATGCCGAGGTGGCGTTCCTGATCGAAGATGCCCACCAAGGCCGCGGGATAGCTCAGCTGCTCTTGGAGCATCTTGCGCAGGCCGCTCGGGAGCGCGGCATTACGCGCTTCGTCGCGGAAGTGCTACCGGAGAACTGGCGGATGGCCAAAGTGTTCGCTGATGCCGGCTACCGCGTATCCAAGGGCATCGAAGATGGCGTGCTGACTGTCGAGTTTCCGATCTTGCCCACCGACACCTCGGTTGGCGTCATGGAACGCCGCGAGCACCGAGCCGAAAGCGCTTCGGTGCGACGGCTGCTCAATCCGCGGCGGATCGCGGTGTACGGACAAGGTGATCGAGTACGGAACTTGATCAATTCGATCATGCAGGGCGGCTATCACGGCGAGGTGGTGGCAGTCAGCATCGATGGTGCTCCGGTCGCAGGCGTGCCCAACGCGGCTGACATCGCCGAGGTACAAGGTGGCCTGGACTTGGCGATCGTCTCAGTGCCGACGAACCAGCTGGGTGCAGTCGTGATCGAAGCGGCCCACCAGGGTGCTCACGGCATGGTGGTGCTGACCGGAACCGATTACCACGTGGGTGACAATCTCAAGATCATCAATCTGGCCCGGGCGTACGGGATCCGGGCGCTTGGTCCGGACGCTCTAGGCATCATCAACACCTTGGGCACCGTTGCGTTGAACGCAACGCCCGGACCGATGCCGCGTGCCGGGGGAGTGGGGTTGTTCTGCCAGTCTGCGGCTGTCGGTATCGCCCTACTCAACGACGCGGTACGCCATGACCTAGGTCTGTCCTGCTTCATCAGTACGGGTGACTACGCCGACGTAACTGCCAACGACGTGATGCAGTATTGGGGGGACGACGAGGCCACACGTGTCTGCCTGCTCACCTTGGACTCGATCGGCAACCCCAGAAAATTCTCCCGAATCACCCGGCAGCTGGCCCGCAACAAGCCAGTCGTCGTATTCGCGCCAGGGCGTACTCATCGAGCTGATCATGCCGGCGTGCGAGGTGGGCTTGGTCATGCCGCAGAGGAGGCAGTAGATGCCCTCTTCCGGCAGGCCGGCATCATGGTGGTACATCGCCGCGGTGACATGATCGACATTGCCAAGATCGCAGCCCGACAGCCGTTGCCGTCCGGCCCGCGCGTGCGGGTCATCAGCAATTCCCTGACGCTCGCTCACCAGATGCTGCAAAAGATGGAGTCGGTCGGATTGCTCCGCGACCCTCAACCAGAGCTGCTTGGAGCCGAGGCTGGCCCGGCGGAGTTTGTACGGGCAGCGCATGCGGCGCTAGCTGACCAGCGTTATGACTCTGTGGTGTGCGCGGCGGCGAATGCCTTCGATGCTGGCACGGAGGGGATCATTCTGGCTCTGGAGAACGTCGCTGCCGAAGCCTCCAAGCTGCTGGTCGGGGTGTTCTTGGACTTCCATCCACCGTTGCTGAGCAGCGGCGAGCCTGACCTATCGGGAAGGCTGCCCAGGTTTGCTGGATCCGTCGAAGCCATCCAGGCGCTGGCCGCATTGACCAGCTACGCCGAGTGGTGCCGTCGGGACCCTGGCGCAGTGCCGATGCTGGAAGTGCATACCCAAGCCGCAAAGCTGTTGGTCAACCGCATCTTGGCGACGGAGCCGACAGGTCGTGAGCTGACCGAGACCGAGACCGCTCAGCTACTGGGTGCCTACGGGATCAATCTGGTGCCGGAGTTCCCCGTCGCCAGCTTGGACGAGGCAGTTGCGGCTGGTGATCAGCTGGGCTGGAATGTGGTACTGAAGGCCACCAGTAGCACCGTACGCGGTCGGCCAGATCTCGCCAGCGTGCACCGCAACATCGACAACGCTGCAGAGATGGTCGCCGCCTGGAAGGATCTGCGGCAACTCATAGCCGAAATCGGCCTTGGCAACGCCGAAGACCTGTCAGTCGCGATGCCGGTCGTCCAGGCCATGGCCCCGCCCGGCGTGGCATTGATCATCACCAGTCGCGAGGATGCCGCGTTCGGGCCCATCATCTCACTCGCTCTGGACGGCATCCCCGGTGAGTTGCTCGGCGACACCGTCTACCGCGTGCCACCACTGACAGCGGTTGATGCCGCGGACATGGTCCGGGAGCTGAAGGCTGCCCCTACGCTGTTTGGTCGCTATGGGACGCCCGGAGTCAACATCGCAGGAATTGAGGACTTACTGCACCGATTAGCGCAACTGGCCGACGCAATTCCCCAGCTGGCTGCCGTCACCCTTCGACCCTGTGTCGCCTCAGTTAGCTCGATCTCGGTACTGGGAGCGCGAATGTTCATCACGCCCACGGCGGATCAACGCGACCCGTTGGCGCGCGTCTTGTAGCTCAATTCTGTGCCCTGAGCTTGTGCAAGGGCAGGGCAGCGCACGTCGGCAGGCTCAGCAAGCCAGGCCATCGGTTCGCATAGCAGCAATCAGCAGCCAATCAAAGGCAGAGTGTGGGTAGTGCGTGGCAGGATGATCGGCATGAGGATTGGCTCCACGAGGAAAGAGCTGCGCGCCGAAATCGATGCGTGCGGCTACTTCCCGGAACTCGTCGAGGACGCGATCATGATCGCGCTCACAGATGAGGAGCTGCTGGATTTCGTGGTGCATCACGAGCCGACATTCAATCGCGATGAGGTTCACCGCCATGTCACGGTGCTTGCGCTGACCCCTACCCGGCTGGTGATCGGCCATACCGACGACCAGCCAGCGGAGCCTCCGGCATCGGGGATCTACGCGGCTTCCTCCACAGAGTCCGTGGCGCTGAGCAAGATCAACACAGTTGCCTTGACTCGTGTCCTTACCCAGCCGGCGTCGTATCAGGCCGGCTCGGAGGATGTCTTCGAAACCTGGTTGTCGGTGGGTTGGGGAGCTGTACGTCGAATCGACCTCGAGTTGGCCACCTGCAGCGATCCGCAGTGCGAGGCCGATCATGGGTACACCGGGACCCTGGTCGGCGACGACTTGACGGTGCGCATGAGCGCGGCAGCCGATGGTCCAGACCGAGTCGCGCGCCTGGTGCAGTTCGCCAGCTCGCTCCAGCGAGCGGCTGCAGTATGACCTCACCCGCAGTGGGGTGGTCGTCGCCAGAGGTGCCGGCCAGCCAGCCACTGCCAGAAATGGTTGTTCCGGCCTACTGGTCCACAACCCTCGGTGAGCTGATGCCGAGCATTGGTGCGCACCTGGACGTCCCCGGCTATACCGAGGACGCGTTTGGTTTGCCACATTCAGCCCGCTACGTCGTCGTACTGATCGACGGGCTCGGCTGGAACCTGCTGCGCAGGGCAGTCATGGCGGCCCCTTTTCTTGCCTCGCTACTGGGGGGCGCGCAGCCGATCACGTCCGCGGTGCCGAGTACCACCGTTACCAGCCTCGGAAGTCTGGGGACCGGGCAGCCGCCCGGACAGCATGGGCTGGTCGGCTATACCTCGCGGGTACCGTCGACCGGTGAGATTTTGAACGCCTTGACGTGGGAATCGGATCTGGTTCCTACGGTCTATCAATCCAAGCCGACGTTCTTCGAGCGGGCGGCAAGGACGGGAATCGCGGTCACCACAGTCGCCTTGGCGCGCTTCCAAGGCACCGGGTTGACCGAAGCCGCGCTTCGCGGAGCCGCCTTTGTGCCCTTCTCCGACGAAAGCGCCGAGGAGCTGCGGATCGCGCTGATCACTGAGGCAGCCCTGAGGGGCGAGCGCAGCGTGGTCTACGCCTACGAGCGTGAACTCGATCATTTCGGACACGTGCACGGGTGCGGTTCAGCCAATTGGCTGCAGCAGCTGGCGCGGATCGACGCCATGTGCGAGCGGCTACGCGCTGCCTTACCTCCACAAGTGAGGGTGATCATCACCGGCGACCATGGCATGGTCGACATCCCCTCGGATCAGCGAATCGTCGCCGAGGATGATCCAGCACTCATGGCAGGTCTGTCGGCGCTTGCCGGCGAGGGTCGCTTCCGACAGCTCTATGTTGATCACGAACCGGTGCGGAGGGTGGCGGACCGGTGGCGCGACCGGATCGGTGATCTTGCCTGGGTACGAACCCGGGACGAGGCGATCGACGAAGGCTGGTTTGCGGCGATAGATGATCAACTCCGGGAACGCTGGGGGCATGTGCTTGTTGCCCTTCGCGGGGACTGGGCGGTCATGACGAGTGCCTTTCCCCGTGAGTACACCCTGATCGGCATGCATGGATCACTGACTCCAGCTGAGATGCTCGTGCCACTTCTCGTGGCCTAGCTCGAGGAGTCGGCCGGGATGGCAGGATTCCGGCGTGGCTGAGGTCTGAAACCGTCTCTGCCATGGAGTTGGCGGACTTGCTTGACTCCGACCAGCGATTGCTATTGGAGGGCTCGCTGATAGCTAACTTTGACGCTTGGGTCCGCCGAACATGATCTCGTCCCAGCTCGGCACCGAGGCACGCTTCCGCTTGATGTTCTTTCGGTCTGGCGGTGTGTCCACGTGCACCAGTGATTCAATCTCGAACTCATGGGCTTCATCAGTTCGATCGTCTAGATTCGCTGGCGAGTCGGGTGGCCCGGGTTCGTCGGTGCCTGGCAACTCATGCTCAGCCGTCGCCGTGGATGGGCTCGGGGGGTGTTCCTCGGGTCCCGGCGTGTCGATGACACCCTCGTCGTGCATGCTCGGCTCGACCGGATAGTTGATCACGATGGCAGGCTCCCAGCCGCCGTCGGTAACGATGTCGGTCTCAGGCACTGCAGTTGCGTCGCTCAGACCCCCGTAGACCCGCGGTGAATCCTCGGTGTATCCGTCCCCCCCGAGCAGCTCATAGCGCGTCCCGATCGGCGACACCTCGCGTGTTTCGTCGCTCACCCCGCTCACATGAGGCACATCCGCCACTGGGCGCAGCGCTCGAGGCACTGCAACGGTCGGCTCATCTGCCTCGTCCTCAGCGGGCTGGTCATCGGCTGGCTGGCTTCGCGCGGCCTCATGAGCCGCCTGCGCGAGGGCCAGCTTGTCGCCCACCAGCGTTGGTTCGGTGTCACCCTCGGACTCCTCCGTCAGTCGCGCGCGACTCCGCTGCGAGCCTCGTGAGGACGGTTGATCACCGAGTAGCCACCGCGCTTCGTCGTTGGCCGCGACAGAGAACCGTCCCCGGAGATCGTAGAAAAACGAGGCATGCCGACTCGTGTCTCCCGCTCGATAATCCGCGGTCACAGCCCACCGGCCGTCATCAAGGCGATAGGAGTCCCAGCGAATGGCGTCGATGTCGACTCCGCGACCCAACAACCGCTCGGTGACCGTGATGCGCAGACTGCGGTGACCGGAGGGCTCGCCGCGGCGGCGTACCGAGGATGCCATGGCCATCGACGCAACGTGCTCACGCTCGGCAATGACGGGCGCGGCGAAGCGCTCGACCCTATCCATGGGAATGCCTGCCACTCGGGCCACATCCTCGAGGGTCTCGCCTGCCCGGATCCGCGCCTGAATGTCGCGGGGGGTTAGTGAGCTTTCCATCTCGATCTCCAGTTGTCCGAGTCGCGGCCGATCTCCGCGCAACGCCGCGCGGAGCCTCTCATCCGCCTCGATCATGAACTCCTCACCGCTCTCGGTAGCCACGATCAAGGACTTCCCATCCGGGCTGAGTCCGACCAGTCGTGCGGTGCGCATCCGTCGCGGCGGCTCCTCGTGCGGCATTCGTTCCAGTCAACTTACTCTTCCGGACCTAGGAGTTGGGGGAGGCGCTCGGCGCACCGGCGAACCAGGAAGTCCGGTCATGTTGGGTCGGGTCGTACTGTCGGTCCATGCGCGAGCCTCTGCATCGGAAGCCAGCCACACGTGGCGAGCTTCGGGAATCGGGATATGTGAGTCGCCGCACCAAGGCGGAGCTCCGCGAGAACCTGCTGGAAAGACTTCGCTCTGGGAGGACCGCATTTCCTGGCATCGTCGGCTTTGACGAAACGGTGCTTCCTGAGCTGGAAAGCGCCGTACTCGCTGGCCACGACCTAGTGATACTCGGCGAACGCGGCCAGGGCAAAACTCGATTGATGCGGACACTCGCCGGGCTCCTCGACGAGTGGAGCCCACTAGTAGCCGGATGTGAGATCCACGATGACCCATTCGCTCCGGTGTGTGTCCGCTGTCGCTCATTGGCGGCGGAGGTGGGAGACGATCTGCCAGTGAACTGGCGGCACCGTGAGGAACGCTATACCGAGAAGCTGGCGACGCCCGATACCTCGGTCGGCGACCTGATAGGCGATGTCGACCCAGTGAAGGTAGCCCAGGGCCGCACACTCGGCGACCCAGAGACCGTGCACTACGGTCTGGTGCCTCGCGCCAACCGGGGTGTGTTCGGTCTCAACGAACTGCCCGACCTCGCCGAGCGCATCCAGGTTGCCTTGTTCAACGTCCTGGAGGAACGCGATATCCAGGTGCGGGGCTATTCCCTCCGATTGCCGCTTGACGTCTTCATGATCGCTACAGCCAATCCAGAGGACTACACGAATCGGGGCCGAATCATCACTCCGCTGAAGGACCGATTCGGAGCTGAGTTGCGTACCCACTACCTCACCGACCTCGCCGATGAGGTGACTCTGATCCGCCAGGAAGCCCAGCTGGTGTCGGAGGTCGATGATCATCTGCTGGAAATACTGGCGCGTCTGGTGCGAAACCTTCGAGAGTCCAGTTCCGTGGACCAGCGGTCGGGAATCTCCGCTCGTTTCGGGATTGCAGCCGCAGAAGGAGTTGCAGCTTCAGCGCTTCGCCGGGCGGCACGTACTCGCGACCATGAAACTGCGGTCGCCCGCACCTGCGATCTTGCCGTCGTGCTTCCTACGCTGCTCGGCAAGATCGAGTTCGAGATGGGGGAGGAGGGTCGGGAACGAGCCGTACTGGACCACCTGCTCCGGCTTGCGGTCGCGGCCACCTTCCGTGATCGCCTGTCGGGTCTCGATCTCTCCGGCTTCACCAACGTCTTCGCACAGGGCGGTGTCGTGGAGACCGGTGACCTGGTCGCGGCGTCTGATCTGTTGGCGCAGCTGGGCGCCGTGCCGGGCCTGTACAAGGTGCTGTCCCGACTGGGTTACGACGACGCGGCTGGGCGCGGGCAGATGGCAGCCGCGGTTGAGTTCACCCTCGAAGGGTTGTATCTGACCCGCCGGCTCGAGAAGGAGACCGTCGACGGTCGGACGATCTATGGAGCAGCCTGACAAGGAGTGATCATGGTTTCCGATGACGGCGGGCCCAATCACATCAGCGATCAAGGGCCGGGCAGGGCCTTCCACCGTTTCCGCTACGGACCATGGCGCGGCGGGCCGGACCCGCTCAGACCACCTTTCGACGTGCGGGCGGCGATCGACAAGATCGGCCAGGACGTGCTCTCCACCGGGACTGTACGCGACTCCCTGCGAGACCTGATGCGCCGTGGCGTCGACGGTCGTGGCGGTCTCGATCGGTTGCTAGACAAGATCAGAAGGCTGGGTGCGCAGGCCCGACGCCGCGGCGATCTCGGAGGAACGCTCGATCAAGTCAGAGCCGCGCTTGACCAAGCGCTCGCGGCTGAGCGAGAAGCCTTGGCCGGCAGCGACACCGATGATGCCCGGCTGGCTGAGCTGGAGCTCGAGACGTTGCCCGACGATGTTGCCGGAGCCGTTCGCAGCCTCGATCACTACTCGTGGCGATCCGAGGAGGCCCGGGCCATCTTCGAGGCGATCAAGACCATGCTGCAGCGCGAGGTCTTGGACGCCCAATTCGCCGGAATCAAGCAAGCTCTGGAGTCCCCCGATCCCGAGGTCATGCAGCGGGTGAAGGACATGTTGGCTGATCTGAATGCGCTGCTTGCCGCACATGCCCGGCAGGAAGATACGACGGATCAGTTTGCTGACTTCATGGAGCGTTATGGCGATTTCTTCCCAGAGCAGCCGGAGACGATCGAGGAGCTGATCGATGCGCTGGCGCGTCGGGAGGCCGCTGGCCAGAGGCTGATGGCATCGCTCAGCCCCGGGCAGCGCGAGCAGCTCGGCCAACTGTTGAGCCATGTACTCGCTGATGCCGATCTTGCTTCGGAAATGGCGCAGCTGGCGGACAATCTACGGGCGTTACGTCCCGGCCTGGATCGGGAGCAGCCCGCTAACATGCGTCCCGGTGGTGAGCAGCTCGGCTACAGCGCCGCAGTCGAGGCGGTTGCCGACCTGGCCGATCTGGAGGCGCTGGAAGCACAGCTGTCCCAGGGTGAGCGGACCTCCACGCTGGATGATGTAGATGTCGAGCTGCTGGAGAAGCATCTTGGTCGTGAAGCTTTGAGTGACCTGCAGGCTCTCCGTGATCTTGAAAGAGAACTGGAGGAGCAGGGCTACCTGACCCGAGGCGAGGACGGTTTGCGATTGACCCCGCGGGCGGTTCGGCGACTAGGGCAGACTGCCCTGCGGCGGGTATTCGCTCAGCTCGACGGGTCAGGCCGCGGCGAGCACGACGACCACCAGACTGGGGCCGCCGACGAGCCGACCGGACTGACCAGGCCCTGGGTTTTTGGCGATGAGCTGCCGATCGACACACCGCGTACGGTGTCCAACGCCTTGCGCCGATCCGGGCTCACATCCAGCGGCGTTGCTTTGGCCGTCGATGATTTCGAGGTCACCGAGACCGAGCGCCGGATCAGCGCGGCGGTGGCGCTCTGCGTCGATCTGTCGTTCTCGATGGTGCATGACGGACGCTGGGGCCCGATGAAGCAAACCGCACTGGCTCTCAATCACCTCATGGAAACCCGATTCCGACAAGATGCCCTGCAGGTCATCGGCTTCAACAGGCTTGCCCGTCGCATGACGCCGGTCCAGCTGGCTGAAGTGGAGCCGGACTGGGTGCAGGGCACGAATCTGCAGCATGCGCTGATGCTCGCCTCGCGCCACCTGCGTCGTCATCCCGAAGCGGAACCGGTGGTACTCGTGATCACCGACGGCGAGCCTACTGCACACCTGACCGGCGGGGGAGATGCGTACTTTCACTGGCCGCCGACGTTGGAGACGCTCCGGGCAACCATTGCCGAGGTAGACGAGCTCACCCGCCGCGGCGCGACGATCAACACCTTCATGCTCGGTGATGACGAAGGACTGGCTCGCTTTGTCGATGCGCTCGCGCGCCGGGCCGGCGGTCGGGTTTTCACCCCCGATATCAGCCGGCTCGGCGAATACGTGGTCGCCGACTACCTGAGGTCGCGTCGCGGCCGCCGGTGATCAGCGGACCGCGTTCAGCGCAGTCTGTCGCTGTCGCTGCACGATGCCGGCGAGGTATGTCCCATAGCCGGACTTCAGCAATCCGTTGGCCCGCTGCTCCAGTT
>JAJTCL010000083.1 GCA_021323255.1 Propionibacteriaceae bacterium
CAATGGGCGGTGATGGTGCAGGTCAGCTACCCGGCGCATCATCTCGGCGTAGGTCAGCACATCGGGTCCGCCGATCTCGAAGACCCGACCCTTGGCCGTCTCCAGCTCAAGCACCTCGACCAGGTAGCGAATAACGTCGGACAGGGCGATCGGCTGGGTGCGGGTGGTCGCCCATTTGGGAACGACCATCGCGGGTAGATGGGCGACGAGCTGGCGGGTGATCTCCCACGAGATGCTGCCGTGTCCAATGATGATTGCCGCCCGCAGCGCCGTGACCGGTACTCCCGAGGTCCCCAGCAGCTGCTCTACTTCTCGCCTTGATTTCAGGTGAGCCGATAGGTTCGCGCCATCCCGGCCAAGACCACCGAGGTAGATCAATCGCTCAAGACCTGCCTCGGCGGCTGCCATTCCGAATGACCGGGCAGCCTCCGCGTCCTTCTCGACAAAGTCCTGCCGTGCCAGCGAGTGCACCAGGTAGTAGGCGGCGTCGACGTCAGCGAGTGCCGACCGCAGACTGGCGGGTTCATAGACGTCGCCGAAGATCGGCTTTCCAGCACCGGAGTAGGTATCAGGATGTCGAGTCATTGCCAGGACCGAGTGACCCCTGTCCTGGAGCGTCTCAGCCAGATGAGAACCCACGAAACCGGACGCGCCCGTGACCAGCACCTGCTTGACCATCAGCCTCCTCGTGCGGACCCGTCGGGTCCGTCAGGCGTTCTGCGGGAAACCCAGGTTCAGGCCACCGTGGCTTGGATCCAGCCAGCGTGAGGTGATGACCTTGCCGCGGGTGAAGAAGTGCAGCCCGTCGACGCCGTGGGCGTGGGTATCGCCGAACAATGAGTTCTTCCAGCCACCGAAGGAGTAGTACGCCATCGGCACCGGCACCGGCACGTTGACTCCGATCATGCCGACCTTGACCTCGTATTGGAACTGCCGGGCCGCGCCGCCGTCGTTGGTGAAGATCGCCGTCCCATTCCCGTACGGGTTGTCGTTGATCAGCTTCACGCCTTCCTCATAGCTGTCCACCCGGACCACCGACAGCACCGGACCGAAGATCTCGTCGGTGTAGATGCTCATGTCGGTCCTCACATGATCGAACAGCGTTGGACCGACGAAGAAACCTTCACCATCGGCGTCGACCTCGGGCCGCCGCCCGTCAACGACCAGCTCGGCGCCGGCAGACTGGCCAGCGTCGATGTAGCCCGACACCCGTTCTTGAGCCTGTGCTGTCACCAGTGGGCCCATGTCGCAGCTCCTGGTGCCGTCACCAGTGCGCAGTCCGACGGTCCTCTCTTTGATCTTGGACACCAGCTCATCACCGATGTCACCCACCGCCAGCACCACCGAGATCGCCATGCAGCGCTCGCCTGCCGAGCCGTAGCCGGCGTTCACGGCTTGATCCGCAGCAAGATCAAGATCGGCATCAGGGAGTACCAACATGTGATTCTTGGCACCGCCCAGAGCCTGCACCCGCTTGCCGTGCGTGGTTCCGGTCTCGTAGACATACCTGGCGATGGGGGTTGATCCAACGAAGGAGATCGACTGGACATCCGGATGTGTCAGCAATCCATCCACTGCCACCTTGTCACCGTTCAGCACGTTGAAGACACCATCGGGAAGCCCAGCCTCCTTCCACAACTCAGCAACCCACAGCGCCGCTGAGGGAACCTTCTCGCTCGGCTTCAGCACCACGGTGTTTCCAGCGGCGATGGCGATCGGGAAAAACCACATCGGCACCATGGCTGGAAAGTTGAACGGCGAGATGATTCCGGCGACCCCCAACGGTTGTCGTGTGGAGTGCACATCGACCTTGGTGGATGCGTTCTCAGTGAAGCCGCCCTTGATCAGATGCGGGAGACCGCAAGCGAACTCCACCACCTCCTGACCGCGGGTGACCTCACCGAGGGCGTCGGAGAGGACCTTGCCGTGCTCGGAAGTGATGATCGCTGCCAACTCCTTTTTCCGCGTGTTCAGCAGTTCGCGGAAGGCGAAGAGGATCTGCGTCCGCTTGGTCAGCGACATGTCGCGCCACTTGGGAAAAGCGGCCACGGCCGCTGCGACGACCTCGTTGACGTCATCCTCTGATGCCAGCGCGAGCTGCGCGGTCACCTCGCCCGTGGCGGGATTGGTCACATCGGAGAAACGCCCGCTGTTGCCCTCGAAGATCTCACCGGACTTCCAGTGGTGAAGCGTCGTTGCCATGGTCTGTTCCTATCTGAAGATACTGCTGGCGTGCTTTTGGATGATCATGATGGACTCGTGATCTTGCTGGATCGAACTTGCTGTACGGCATCGCTGCCGAAGTGCTTGCCGATGAGTGCGAGTGCCTTGTCACGTTGACGTTCCGACACACCGCGGGCGTCTTCTTCCCACCCGAAAACGCAGCTGCTGATGACACCGTCGAAGTCAACGGCTGCCAGCGCAGCAAAGATCACGTCGTAGTCGACCTCGCCCATACCCATCTCCATGTGCTGGTGCACTCGGACAGTATTGCCGCCCGGGTTGGTGATATAGCGCAGTCCGTTCGAGGTCAGGTGATTCCAGGCGTCAGCCAGGTGGACATAGCGGACCTTCTCGCCGGCTGCCTCGATGATCGTCGCCGGATCGTGGCCCTGGTGGAAAGCATGCGGAGTGCAGTACAGGAAGCCGAGCCAGTCTTTGTTCAGGCCGCGGATCATGTTCACGGCTTCTATTCCGTCCTCGATGAAGTCATCGGGATGCGGCTCGATGATCAGTTGCAGGCCCTCCCGCTCGAAGATCGGCAACAGTTCATCCATCGACTTCAGGAATAGAGCCTCAGCGGTCTCCGGCGCCGCCGGCCTGCCGCTGAACTCCGAGTTGATCACCTCGACCCCAAGATCGACAGTGATCTGGATAACCCGCTTCCAGGCGCGTACGGCTGCCTGCCGCTGATCCTCATCCGGGCCGGACCAGCGCAACACCGGGAGCACCGAGGCGATACCAACGCCCGCGTCGCTGGCAAGTTTCTTGAGCCTCTTGACCCCAGCGTCGTCGATCCGTGGGTGCTTGTAGAAAGGAACGAAATCAGCCTTGGGCGAGAGCTCCATCCAGTCGTAGCCGAGGCTGGCCACGATGTCGGGCAGCTGGTAAACCGAGCTGCTCGAGTAGAACATTTGGGGATCGAGGGCGAGCTTCACGGCCAGGCTCCTTCCAGATCAGGCGCCTGGATTCCGGCATGCGGCTCCTCGGGCTCGACGGCCGCAACCGTCGAGCCGCCTGCCAGATGGACATGGACCTTCACGCCACTTCGCAGCGAAAGAACGCCCGCCTCACAAACCGCAACGGCGGCATATCCATCCCAGGCACTCGCGCCGTCAATGGTTCCGGCCTTGGCCGCATCCACCCACCGCTGCAGCTCGATGTCGTACGCCTGACCGAAACGTTCCACGAAGCTCGGCGTGATCGCTCCACCCCACCGGCCATCGGGAGACTTGACCTGCAGGTTCTGGTCCAAGCCGATCAGAGCGCTGCCTTTCTCACCTGCCACCTCGGTCCGGACCTCGTACGCCACACCGGTCCTCACGAAGATCTCATCGGTGACGATTGCGCCCGACTCGGTCTCGAAGATCACCAGCATCGGATCGTGCGTTCCATGGGGCGCGCTGCTGGTAGCAGCTCCCTTGATCACTTCGACACTGGTGAGCTCCTGACCCAGCAGGAACCGGACTGAGTCGACTTCGTGCACCACGGAGTCCCTGATCATGTACTCCGAGTTGAAATGATCACCGACTGCGGGGTTGCGATGGGTGCAATGCACGATCAGTGGGTTACCGAGCCTGCCGCCGGCGATCAGATTCCGCAGCGCGACGTACTCGGGGTCGAAGCGGCGCATGAAACCGACCTGGATGAGCTGCTTGCCAAGCGCTTTTTCCTTCTTCACGATCGCAAAGGCAGAGGCGATGTCGGTCGTGAGCGGCTTCTCACACAACACCGGGACACCCCGATCCAGGCATGCAGTGAGCTGTTCCGCATGGGCGGCACCGGGGGTGGCGATGAGCACCGCATCCACTTCTGGATCATTGATGGCCGCAATTGGATCCGCCTCGACACGCGCCCCGACCTTGCCTGCGACCTCCTCGGCTTTGTCCGCGAGAAAGTCATTGACAACGGTGACCCTCGCTCCGCGCACCCGCTTGCTCAGGGCGTCCACATGGAAGGCGCCCATCATGCCGACGCCCAGTACGGCAATCCTCAGGTCCTCACTCATTGCTGGCTCCCAAACTCGATGGTCGCGCTGCTGCAGGAACTGAGATAGGCCTTCGTGCGCATGGCGATGGGCAGCGGCATTTCTGGCGGGCACGGATAAAGGTCGTGCTCGATGATGCCGTCAATGTCGCGGCCCAATCCCGCCACCGCCTCGAGCAGCGGCGGCATCTCCGGCAGGCCGAGGGGTGGCTCGGTCATGGCGCCCATCCGAACGGCTTCGGGGAAGGAGAGGTCCTTGTCCAGCACCTGCGCAACGACCAGAGGATTCACCTGCTTGAGGTGCAGGTAGCCGATTCGATCGGGATACTTCTCAATCAGCTCTATGCAGTTGCCCCCGTAGTAGGCGATGTGCCCGGTGTCCAAGCAGAGGTTCACCCACTCGGGATTGGTCGACTCCAGAAGTCGCTCGATCTCCGGCTGGTAGCCGACATGGCTGTCCGCGTGGGAGTGGAACTGCACATGCAGGCCGTACTCCTCAAGAATCCGGCGGCCTAACTCGTCTAGGCCTTCTGTCAGGTGCGTCCACTGCTGGGAGGTGAGCTCGCGGTCCTCCACCGGCTCTCCGGTTTTGTGGTGTCGCCACACCTCCGCTAGCACCACAATGTGCTTACCGCCAACCGCGCGGGTTAGCGCCGCCACGTCGGTGACCTGCGACCACACGGCGTTCCAGGAATCTGGGCGATGCAGGTGCTCGGATACCGTGCCTGCGAGTACGCCGAGCCCATGCGCGTCTAGCCGATCTTTCAGCTCCGCCGGGTCTTTCGGTAGATAGCCGTATGGGCCGAGCTCGATCCATTCGTACCCGGCCGCGGCAACCTCACGAAGGAACACCTCCGCTGGAACTTGTTCGGGATCACTGGGAAACCAGACTCCCCACGAGTCTGGTGCGGTACCGATCGTGATCGTTGATGACACATACCCTCCTTACAGGAAAAGCTTCTGGGTCGCCTTGTGCTCGTCGTAGGTCTTGCGCGCCTGTTGGGTTGACTCGAGCGTGGACGTGGCGCTGACCGGTACGTCCCACCACGACTCCGAGTCCGGAGCGCCGATCAGCGGGTCGGTCTCGACGTGGATCACGATGCTGTGATCCGCCGCCTTCGCGGCCTTGATCGCTTCGGCGAACTCAGCAGCCGTCGTCGTCCTGATCACCTCGACGCCGAGGCTTGCGGCGTTGGCGGCAAGATCAACAGGCAGCTTGTCACCATCCAGCCGGCCGGTTTCTGGGTTCCGATAGCGGTATCTGGTGCCGAAGCGCTGCGAGCCCAGCATCTCAGAAAGCGAGCCGATGGAAGCGTAGCCATGATTCTGCACCAGGACCGTGATGATCTTGATACCCTCCTGGACCGCCGTGACCAGCTCGGTCGCCATCATCAGATACGAGCCGTCGCCGACCATGACGAAAACATCGCGGTCCGGACAGGCAAGCCGGACCCCGAGCCCACCGGCGACCTCATAGCCCATGCACGAGTAGCCGTATTCCACGTGGTAGCCCTTTGGATCACGAGTCCGCCACAGCTTGTGCAGGTCACCAGGCATCGAGCCAGCGGCGCAGACCACCACATCGCGCGGATCGGACAGCTCGTTCACCATGCCGATCACCTCGTTCTGGGTGAGCAGGCCGTCGGCTCCAGCATTGGGAGTCGCAGGCAGGTAGACCTTCTCGACCGTTTCCTCCCAGGCAGCGTTCAACTCGGTGTACTTCTCGACATAACTTCGGACGACTTGATAGCCCCCAACCAGCGGCAGCAACGCGTCCAGCGTCTCGCGGGCATCGGCTTGAACAGCGAGTCCTGCGTGCTTGATCGCATCCAGCCCTGCGACATTGACGTTGATAAACCGCACATCGGGGTTCTGGAAGGCGGTCCGGCTCGCGGTGGTGAAGTCGGAGTAGCGGGTGCCAATGCCGATCACCACGTCGGCTTCTCGCGCGATCGCATTGGCCGCCGTGGTGCCTGTCGAGCCGATGGCCCCGAGGCACTGTGGGTGGTCATACACCAAGGTGCCCTTGCCAGCTTGGCTCTGACCGACAGGAATGCCCGTCGCCTCGCAGAAGGCCGCCAACGCATCCTGCGCCCGGGAATAGCTGACGCCACCCCCAGCTACGATGAGCGGCCGCTCCGCCGACCTGATGATCTCTGCGGCGGCCGCCAGCACAGATCGCTCCGGGAGCGGCCGGGTCACGTGCCAGACCCGCTTCTCGAACAAGGCGGTTGGCCAGTCGTACGCCTCCGCCTGAACGTCCTGCGGAAAACACAGCGTCACCGCCCCGGTCTCGGCGGGGTCGGTCAAGACACGCATCGCCGAAAGCAGCGCTGCAGGCAACTGCTCCGGTCGCCAGATCCGGTCGAAATACCTCGACACCGGCCGGAAAGCATCATTGACGGTGACATCGCCCGAGTCCGGCAGCTCAAGTTCTTGCAGCAGCGGCGAAGCACTGCGGTCGGCAAAGGTGTCGGCGGGCAGCAGCAGCACCGGCAGCCGATTGATCGTAGCCAATGCCGCACCGGTCAGCATGTTGGTGGCACCTGGTCCGACACTCGTTGAGACCGCATAGGTCTGCAGGCGGTTCTTCATTCGGGCGTACGCGACGGCGGTATGGACCATGGCCTGCTCATTGCGACCCAGGATGTACCGCAGGGCCTCGGGCTCTTCGAGCTCGGCCTGGAGCAACGCCTGGCCAACACCAGCGACGTTGCCATGGCCAAAGATGCCCAAGCAGCCGGCGAAAAGCTTCTGCTCCTCGCCGTCGGATTCGGAGTACTGGACTCCGAGGAACTTCACCAGCGCTTGCGCCACGGTGAGCCTGGTTGTTCCTGCGGGGGAGCCCGGGGGCGTCGTCTCCCCCGGCGAAGACAATCTCGCCATGCTCAAGCCTCCTGGACGGTTTGCGAAAGGAGTCTCGGGTCGACTGACTGAGTCTCCCAAGTACTGCGTACCCAGGCCTGGTCCGGATGATCAGAGATCTTCCAGGCTCGTTCGGCTCCCGGTCCGGCCATCACGTTCAAGTAGTACATGTCGAAGCCGGGCGCCGCGACACAAGGGCCGTGCCACCCGTAGGGCACCAATATGGTGTCCCGATCATGGACCTCCTCAAGCACCTCAATCTCGCGACCGGCTGAGGAGGACGTACGCATGAATCCGAAGCCTGGTTGGCCCTCCGGGCCAGTGGCGATCTCGAAGTAATAGATCTCCTCCAGCTCGGACTCGGTTTCGCTCGCTTCGTCGTGTTTGTGCGCTGGGTAGGAGGACCAGTTGCCAGCCGGGGTAATCACCTCACAGGCGATGATCTTGACCGCCTCCAGTGCCCCCGGTGTGCCGAAATTCCGCACCAGGCGGCTGGATTGCCCGGCGCCGCGCAGCTCGACCGGCACCTGTGATGCCGCCACACGACACAGCGCAGCCCCTGACTGGGTACGCGCACCGCAAAGCGCGAATCGCCCGCCACCTACAGACCGCAGCGTCACTGCCCTCCCGGTGCCGATGTAGGCGACATCGGTTGGTCCCTCGAAGACCGATGGCCGGCCGTCGAGCTCGCAGCGCGCGTCGTCGACCTCAACCTCGACCGAACCGCTGAGTGGAAGCACAATCACCTCATCAGAAGCAGTCTGGAAGCGGTGGCTGTTCTCCGGCTCCAAGGAGATGATCTTCAGCGAGGAGTATCCCCAGCCGGCCGAATCTGGAGTCACCTCGACCTCGTACGAGCCGGAACCGGCGACGCCGGACCGCAGCAGGTAGCGCGACTCCATGATCGTTACCTGACCAGCGAGACAGCCGTGTCGACCGCCTTCGCGACATCGTCGTCGGCCGGATAGAGCATGGTACGACCAACGACCAGACCACGCACTGACGGCAAAGCTAGGGCCGCCTGCCAGGCCGCGTAGGTTTCATCAGGCGCGCTATCGGGGTCGCCGCCAAGCAACAAGGTCGGCAGCGTTGTCGCATCCATGACCCGCTCCATTTCATGGACAACGGGGAGCTTCATCCAGGTGTACGCGCTGGAGGAACCCAGGCCCTGCGCGATGTGCACGGACTTGATCACCGCATCTGCTGACAAATCGTTGGCGATCTTGCCGCTGAAGCGACTGGACATGAAAGGTTCCACCATCGCGATCAGCTCGAAACGATTGAGTTCGCTGACAGCCCGGCCGCACTGCTCCAGCGTGGCGACCGTGCCGGGGTCGTCAAGATCAATCCGTAGCAACATCTTGGCGCCTTCGAAGCCAGCGTCTACGGTGCCGCGCACGTCGTAGCCGGTGATGCGATCATCCATCTCGAAGACAGCGCCTTGCAACCCGCCACGGTTCATGGAAGCGAACACCAGCTTCTCCTCCAAGACACCGAGCATCAGCAGATCCTCGACGATATCGGCGGTGGCGAGCAGACCATCCACCCCCGGTCGCATCAGCGCCGTCACCAGCCGGTCGAGGAGGTCGGTACGGCTGGCCATAGCGGTGGGTTTGCCGGCCGCGCTGAGGGCGCCACGAGCCGGATGATCGCAGGCGATGATCATGAGCTTGCCGTCCGGCCCGAACAGGTTCCGCTTACGGCGAGCCGCGAGCAGCCGGCTGATGCGCCCCGGGTCACGACTGCGGATTTCATTGAGTTCACTGATCGAGCCCGCGAACTGAGTTGCCGACGCTGCGTCGGTGACGGTGCTCATCGGGCACTCCCAATCCTCGCGTCGGGCTCAGTTGCGAAGTGGACGGCGAGGGAGTCTGCAAGATGTTCGTTGGGATCGCCGCCGGCGAGTAGCGTCTCGATCTCCACCTCGGTCGGCATTGCCGTCGAGCATTCCAGCCGAGAAGCGACGATCGCGCCAGCCGCGTTGGCGTGCTGCAATACCTTCTGCAGCGGCCAACCCGCGAGCAGTCCGTGACACAAGGACCCGCCGAATGAGTCACCTGCGCCGAGGCCGTTCAGTGGCCGGATCGGAATGGGTGGAGACTCCACCCGCTCGCTTCTGGTCTTGGCCAGTACCCCCCTCGGGCCCTGCTTCACGATGGCCAGCTCGACTCCAGCGGTGAGCAGAGCATCCGCGGCCTTCTCCGGCTCCGTTTCGCCGACAGCGACCTCACACTCTTCCCGATTACCCACCGCGACTGTGACATGCGGCAGCGCTTGCTGCACCTGCTGTGTGGCATGCGCCGGGGTTTCCCAGAACATCGGCCGGTAATCCAGGTCGAGTACGGTGAACTGCTTGCGCGCCCGCGCTTCGAGGACCGCGAAATGGGACTCGCGGCTCGGCTCTTCGCTCAGACCCGTGACTGACAACCACATGAGTCGCGTTGCGCGTACCGCGTCAAAGTCAATATCCGACGGTTTGACCTGTAGGTCGGGCGCGGTCGGCTTCCGATAGAACCAGAGCGGAAAGTTGTCGGGCGGAAAGATCTCACAGAAGGTGACCGGTGTCGC
>JAJTCL010000442.1 GCA_021323255.1 Propionibacteriaceae bacterium
ACCGAATGCGAACGCCGCATCATGAACGAAATCGCGGGCCGCCGGGAGGAGCTTGTCGCACTCGCGTGTGACCTGATCACCTTTGACACAACGGCGCGAGAGCATAATGACGACCTGCCCCGTGATGAGGCCGCGCTGCAGGAATACCTGGCCACCCGATTACGAGCGTCCGGAGCGGAGGTGGAGATTTGGGAGCCGGCGCCAGAGGATGTAGCTGGCAGTCCGCTGGCACCGCCCGGGCTCCGTTTCGATGGCCGCCCGCAGCTTGCCGCTCGCTTTGCGGGAGCAGGGAACGGTCGTAACCTCCTCTTCAATGGCCATATTGACGTGGTCAAACCCGACCCAATAGAGCAGTGGACGAGCGCCCCCTTCCTGCCCGAAGTTCGTGAGGGCAGGCTCTATGGTCGCGGTTCCTGCGACATGAAGGGCGGCATCGCCTCAATGGTCTTCGCCGCCG
Source organism: Propionibacteriaceae bacterium (assembly GCA_021323255.1). Taxonomy (GTDB): domain Bacteria; phylum Actinomycetota; class Actinomycetes; order Propionibacteriales; family Propionibacteriaceae; genus Microlunatus. Next base: position 458 of record JAJTCL010000442.1, read on the forward strand.
AGGTCCTAGCTTCTCTTGAGGCACCGCTCGCCGGCGATCTCATCATCTGCACGGTTACCGATGAAGAGTCAACTGGAGCCGGTGCGCTCGCCGCCGTTGTCCATGGTGTCCGGGCCGACGCTGGCATCGTCCCCGAGTCGACTGACTTCGAGGTCAAAATCGCCTGTCGTGGCTCCTTGATCCCCACGATTACCGTTCTGGGTCGGGCGGGGCATGCTGGCTGCCCACAGCCGTACTGGCGAGATGGCGGGGCCGTCAATGCGATCGAGAAAGCGGGTCACATCTCCGACGCGATGCGCCGACTACGGGCTGACTGGCACCAGAGGCGGAATGACTCCGCGCCGTACCTCTCGCCCGGCGACATCATACCGACCCGGATCATCGGCGGGGAGTGGATGGTGAGCTATCCAGCATCGTGCCAGCTGGAGTACCACATCGCGTATCTCCCCGGCCAAGCGGATGCCGATGGATGGGGCGGAAGAGTGCGAGAGGAGGTTGCCGATTGGGTCATGCGAGCGGCTCAGGCCGATCCGTGGCTTGTCGAGAACCCGCCCACAATCGCCTGGGCGCCCGAGGTTCCAGCGGTGTCGATCTCCCCAGATGAGCCAATCGTGCCAATTACCCTGGCGGCGAGTGCTGCCGCCGGCCGGACCAGTCGCATGTGGGGGTCGGACGGTTGGTTTGATGCCGCCACCTTCAGCCTGGGTGGGACGCCAACGATTGGCTTTGGCCCGGGGAATGGAAGTGACCTCGCGCACGTGGTCGACGAGTACATTCCCGTCGATGACCTAGTCGCTGCCGCTCAGGCTCTCGCTGTCGCCGCGCTCCGCTTCTGTGGTCCGGCGTGACGTCCCACATCGAAGGAGACAATTGTTCGGGAGGGGTGTTGTCCGGATGATAGTGCCTGCGTGTGGGGCCGAGAGAGGGCTCCTCCTGGCTGCCGAAGCGACACCTCCAGTTCAAAGATCGCTGGGGTAGCTCGATTGTGATGCTTTTGTCTTGATCGCAGCGATGAGCCCGTATCCTTGTGGGCATTCGGCGACCCTCGCCGCGCCTGCTCCTGGTTCGCTGGAGTGAACGTCGCTACCAGATGCGGATCAGTGTTCTCGCTGATCGGGGTGATCTGTCTGACGAAGTTCAGCGGCGGCTCTCGCGATGCCGCAATTCGAGCAGGACATAACGACTACGGGTGCCCGGCCTCCGGGCACCCGTAGCTTGAGACGTGAGAAACGCAGGCGATCAGACCCGGCGATAGCTGGTGAGACCCGTCGGCTCCGCTGTCCACTGCTGGCCCCGCTGCTTGATCTGGTCCGAGGTCAGATCCAGCACCACCCGATCCGCACTTATGCTCTCGATCGTCGACTCCGGCAGATAGACCTGGTCGAAGCCGCCGAACCAGTCCTTGAGCAGGCCCGGATCAAGCAGGAAAAAGTGCCGGCCGCGCGCCGCAGGCATGTCCATATTGGGGTGGAAGATGCCAGCAATCGTGCCGACGCTCTCGCCGTTCGCGCTGAAAACCTCCTTACCCTTGAGGGTGTCGTAATCCGTGTGCGTCATGGGGTTCCATGTAGTTGTTACGCTCATAACACCATATCTCCTAAGACTCCGAGGGCAAATTCCCTCACCTTCCGATGCAGCAAATTCTGTGCCACCGTCAAGAAGAAGGAAACTCTCTGCGTCCTGCTGTTGCGTCGTGGCGCGGGCAGCTATCGGGGGTGTGGGTCAGCATCCCTCCTGATCTGATCATTCACTAATTCAGATATGAAACGCCTCCCGACGTTTCCCGGGAGGCACTTTGTCGGGCTCGGGACGTTCAACGACGCTCAGGTCACGCGGCTGTTGGTGTCCTCGGATTTCGCGTCATCAAGGTCGGCCCCAGCTGATGCCGCGACGGTGCGTTGATCTTGGCAGAGTTTGGCCCCAGTCAGGCGGGCGCCGCGCAAGTTCGCCCCGGTCAAGTCGGCATCCCGCAGATCGGCCTCTTCAAAGTTGGCATGTGATGCCGTGGCATTGCGCAAGGACGCCCCACCCAAGTTGGCCCGGGTGAAGTCGGCCTCGGTGAGATCGGCCTCCGCGAGGTTGATCTCCGTCAAGGTGGCATGGCGCAGGGTGGCCTCATGCAGATCCGCGCCATGCAAGTCGGCCGTGGCCGGCGGGGTGGTGCCATGTACGTTCTGCTGGGCGGGGTTCCCAGAAATCGGTGCACGAACTGTGCCAAAGCGGCAAGGCATTCCCATCCGCTTCAGCCCCGTTGAGCCTCCAGCTGGCATGGTCTGTCCGGTAGCTTCTAGGTGGACTCGGCCTGGCGGGGACTCGACCGCGCCGGGACGGTGCTGGGCGAATACCCACATGCGGCCCTCTGGCCGCCTGCTCTGGCAACACCACCGTCAGCGAGAACGCTGTCGT
>JAJTCL010000443.1 GCA_021323255.1 Propionibacteriaceae bacterium
CTGCTGACCACAGTGCTCCACAGACAGCGGGAGGTTCTGGGAGATGATCACATCAGCACGCTGAAGACACGACTGGAGCTGGCCATTTGGACCGGTCAAAGTGGCGAAGACCGCGACGCGCTACTCCAGCTGCTGGACCAGCGGGACGACTGGATTCGGGTCTGCGGACCTGATCATCCGGACACGCTGCGAATGCTGCACGTCTTGGCTCAGTTCCGCGGCCGGAGGGGAGACCTGAGCAAGGCCAATATCGAGATGCGGGCGGTCTACCGGCGACGGCGCCGAGTCCTCGGCGATCGTCACCCCGATACGCTCAAGAGCCGACAGGATCTGGCGGTGCTACGCGGAGAGCTGCACGACCCGCAGGGCGCGGTATTCGATCTGATCAAGGTGCTGCGCGACCGCCTCAAGATCCAAGGGATGCGATCGATCGAGACATTCCGCACCAGGCGGCAGTTGCCCGAGTAGGTTGCCCGCGCCGGCCACCCGGAGACTGGATTGGCAGAGCTGCGCTACCTGCAGGCCGATCTTGCCAAATTCGTCGAGGCCGGCCACCCCGAGCTGGCACAGGTTGAGTCAACGATCGCTGATCTCAGCTGAGGCTGCTTCTCAAGCGTCAACTTTGCCCGTCAGGCAGACCTCAATAGCCAAGATCAACTGCGGTTCTTGCGAGGCTTGGCCGGCACTTGGTCGCTACCGGGCGTCCAGTTCAGGATGCTGGAGCGCTCCAGGAACTCATCGGAGCTGATGTCCCCGCGGGCGAAGCGCTCGGCGAGGATGCCCTTGGCTTGCTCTTCGGGTGATCGCTGGCCAGCAACTTTGGGGAAGGGGAGCTTGCCTTGACGCCAGAGGTACAGCGCGGCGAGCACCAGAAGCAACAGCAGGAGCATGCTGCCCAGAAACGGCAGCATGGCCAACGAACTCTCCAATTCGTGGTGGCCGCGCCCTCCCTCAAAGGATCCGTGTGGGGGCATTTCTCAACCTCTCTCCTGACGGCATCGAGTGCTTGATCGTTATCAAATTGCCTTGAGCTACGCCATGCCTAGCCTGTCTGCCGGCTGTGAATGTCTGCATCGGTGGTACTGGAGTCGGTAGTCGGAGCCGTAGATTGAGCAGCCCAACGGCACTCACAGAAAGGCGCCGACATGACGTCTCAGGTCGGCTACGACTTCTCCCTCGCCGACAAGGTCGCAGTCGTGACCGGCGGCGCCTCCGGAATCGGCTCGGCGATCGTCGACGCGTACGCCCTCAAAGGCAGCACCGTTGTGGTGCTCGACAAGGCACTCGAGGCTGCTCAGCACAAGGTCAACCAGGGCCGGGCAGCCGCTGCCTTCGGTTGCGACGTGACCAACGAGCAGTCCGTCATCGATGCGATCAGCTCGGTGAACGCGCAGTTCGGAAGGTTCGACGTACTCGTCAACAGCGCCGGAGTGGCCGTGGTCGGCGCCGCAGAGGAGCTCACCGTCGAGAGTTGGGATCTCACCATGGCGGTCAACCTACGTGGCGCCTTTCTGGTCAGTCAGCAGGTCGGTCGCATCATGCTGGCACAAGGCAGCGGCACGGTGATCAGCCTCGCGTCCCAGGCCGCGACCATCGCACTGCCCGGCCACCTCGCGTACTGCGCCTCCAAGTTCGGCTTGGTCGGCCTGACCAAGGTGCTCGCTTTGGAATGGGCAGGACGCGGCGTGACAGCCAATACCATCAGCCCGACGGTCGTCATGACCGCGCTCGCCAAGGAGCTCTGGGACACCCCGGAGGGTGAGGCACTGAAGGAACAGATTCCCACGCAGAGATTTGCTGAGCCCGAGGAGATCGCTGCCGCTGCAGTGTTCCTGGCCAGCGACGCCGCGAAAATGATCAACGGCGTCGACTTGCTGGTCGACGGCGGCTACACCATCCGTTGATCAGGAAGGCCCAAGACCTAGCCAGGCCTCATGACCTCTACCCACAATGTGGGAAACAGCGAGAGAGGGACCTGCCATGACCCAGACCGCCGCCGTCGCCCCGACAGCGATCCCTGAGCGGATGCGCGCCAGCGTGCTCACCGCGCCACTGAAACTCAGCATTGAGCAAGTGCCGACACCTCCGATGGCCAGCGACGAGGTGCTTGTTGAAGTCGCCACCGTGGGGGTCTGCGGCTCAGATACTCACTATTACCGCCATGGGCGGATCGGTGACTTCGTGGTCGAACGTCCGTTGATTCTCGGCCACGAACTGTCGGGCCGAATCGTCGCTGTAGGCGAGGAGGTGTCAGAGACCAGGATCGGTGAGCGGGTGGCCATTGAGCCGCAGAAGAACTGCCGACGGTGCCGAGAGTGCCGCGCCGGCCGCTACAACCTCTGCCCCAATATGGAGTTCTACGCCACACCGCCGATCGATGGCGCGTTTGCGCAGTACTGCGTGATCAGAACCGAGTTCGCGCACCAGGTGCCCGACACCATGTCAAACGAGGCGGCTGCGCTGCTGGAGCCCCTGTCGGTGGCGGTGACGACGATGCGCAAGGCAGGGGTCACCCCTGGATCGAGCATTCTGATCGCAGGCGCCGGACCGATCGGGATCATCTGTGCTCAGACCGCACGAGCCTTTGGCGCGGCGGA
>JAJTCL010000444.1 GCA_021323255.1 Propionibacteriaceae bacterium
GTTGTTGCCTGGCGGCTTATTGATGGGGCTAGCCGGGCCCACTGTGGGCAAGATCATTGATCGGTACGGACCCCAGCTGTTGACCATTCCTGGCGCCATTTTGCTGACCTTCACGCTGTGGCAGTTCAGCAATGCGGATGCCAGCACGCCGATCTGGATGCTCATCGGCCTGCACATGCTGCTGATGCTGGGACTCGCTTGCTTGTTCACACCTTCATTCACCGCAGGTTTGAACCCGCTGCCGCCGTACCTCTATTCACACGGCAGTGCCCTCTTGGGCACACTGCAGCAAGTGGCGGGGGCGGCTGGAGCTGCGCTGCTGGTGGCGATCATGGCGAGCAGAACAGCCACCTTGACCCAAGCCGGGCTGCCGGAGCTGGCCGCGCTGAACGGCGGCATTCAGACCGCCTTCGCCGTCGCAGCGCTAATCAGCATCGCGGCTTTGGTGTTGGCGTTCTTCATTCGCAACACCAAGCCGCCCATCGATGAGCAATCAATGGGGCACGAGCCTGGGGCGGGTGAGGAGCCCGCCGATGAGGAGCCGGCTTCGACCCGGTCCTGATCGCGCCTCCCTCTCTCAGCGCACGACCTTGATGTTGAAGTCGGGCCGGCCGAGCAGACTGAAGATCCGTACCCACAGCGGAAGGTACATTTCGAGGCCCCTGGCTGCAGTGAGGTCTCCAAGATCGAATACATCGGTCCAGCCCAGATCCGCAGCCAATGATGCCGCCGCCTGCCGCGCAGCCGGATCATTCCCGGCTACAAAGATCGTGGAATCATCGCCGAGCCCCTGCGGGTTGACCATGACCGTGTTGTTCATGGTGTTGAACATCTTGACTAGCCGCACCTCCGGGAACTCCCGCTGCAGCTGCTCGGCGAGCGAGTCGGTGTTGCTGATGAAGAGCGAGGGTGGAAAACCTTGCGAGAAGTCGAGCGCGTTCGAGGTGTCAATCACCACCTTGCCGTCGAGTGCGTCACCCACCGCCTCGAGTGCGGGCAGCGAACCTCGGCCGTCTGTCGCGTTGATAAACACGTCCCCGTCAAGGTCCTCGTACGCCGCAAGTACCAGGTCGATCCCGGCCCACTCTTCCCGCTGCCTGGTTCGCTCGGGGTCTCGTGTGCCGATCACTACATCATGACCGGCACTGGAGAAGGCCATACCGAGCGCCCGCCCGACGGCACCAGTTCCCAAAATGGCAAGCTGCATGCACACATCATCATGGACGACTTGTCAGCAGCTGTGGGCGCTATAGCGACCACCCACGCTGACAAGTCACCAGAGCTGCGAGCGTCGGTAATCGCGCACCGCCGCGCGGAGGAGGAGTGAGCGGAGGGTGTTCTTCTCTGCGAGCGACGACGACGGCGGTGGATTCGAAGCGCGATGCGTGAGCGGCTCATTAAAAGAAGGGCAGCGCCATGGCGCAGAAAGTTGCAGTGGTAACAGGAGCGGGCAGTGGAATCGGCGCCGCGGTTGCAACCGCACTTGCCGGTGACGGCTGGACGGTGGCGCTCGCCGGCCGACGGCGTAACCGATTGGAAGAACTGGCGGCCGCACATCCCGACCTGCCTCTTGATCCCGTCCCGACCGACGTCACAGACGAGGCGTCCGTACGCAACCTCTTCGAGGGCACCGTTGCCCGGCACAGTCGAATCGACTTGCTCTTCAACAACGCCGGCATGGGCGCACCAGCGCGAGAGCTCGACGAGATTCCACTCCAGGAGTGGCAGGCCATCGTGAACCTCAATCTCACCGGCGCCTTCCTTTGCACTCGAGAGGCGTTCGGCATCATGCGCAGCCAACAGCCGCAGGGCGGTCGCATCATCAACAACGGCTCCATCTCGGCGCATACCCCGCGCCCTCGATCGATCGCCTACACCGCGACCAAACACGCCATAACCGGCCTGACCAAGTCGACTGCGCTAGATGGACGCGGCTACAACATCGCATGCGGCCAGATCGATATCGGCAACGCGGCCACCGATATGACTGTTGCCACGGCCGAAGGGGTGCTGCAGGCCGACGGCAGCGTCCGGGCCGAGGCCAGGATGCGGGTAGAGGATGTCGCGCGCGCCGTCGTCTACATGGCGAGCCTGCCACTGGACAGCAATGTCGCGACCATGACAGTGATGGCCACCAAGATGCCGTATGTGGGCCGCGGCTAGATTCTCTGGTGATACCTCATGATCTTCATCAAACAGTTCGGCGAGCTGACCGGCAGCGACATTGATCAGGCGGGCGGCAAGGCCGCCAACCTAGGTGAGTTGACGCGCGCCGGCCTCCCCGTGCCGCCTGGCTTTGTGGTGCTCACCGAGGCCTACCGAGGCTACATCGCCGAACACCAGATGCACGACCAGATCACTGCGCTCGCGGCGGCGAGCGACGATCCGGCCGGATACGACGAGGCCGCGGCGCAGATCAAGGCCCTCTTCAAGCATGAGGTCTCCGAGACGCTGCGGACCGAGATCGCTGAGGCGTACGCGGCCCTCGGAGAGGACGTGCCAGTCGCTGTCCGCTCCTCGGCAACTGCAGAAGATCTCCCAGAGGCGAGCTTCGCCGGGCAGCAGGACACCTTCCTCAACGTGCGC
>JAJTCL010000445.1 GCA_021323255.1 Propionibacteriaceae bacterium
CCCTTGCACCTGGGCGAACGCGGTGGCGGTCTGAGTGACGTCACCGAGGGTGATCTGCTGGCTGAAGTACCTGCGCGCTTGTATGACGATCGGGAACACGACGGCAATCTGGCTGATCACCAGGTTGAAGCCCTGGAACTTCAGGCTACGCCATACGATCGCCCAGGTGTTGGCGATGACAGCGGCGAAGCGGGCCATCAGGTTTCCGTTCTCGACCTGCTCGCCGCGGTAGAAGGCGATGTTCTCTGAGTTGTCCCGCACCCGCACCAGGGCGTAGCGATACGACGCCGTCAGCAGCTCGTTGAGGAAGTTCAGCCGGATCAGCGGCCGGCCGATTCGAATGGCGATGACCGTCGCGATGATCACGTAGATGTAGGCGAGGAAGACCATGGCTCTGGGTATCTCCACCCCGAAGACGTTCAGCGGACCTGACAGCCCCCACAGGATGATGGTGAACGAGACCAGCGTCACCACCGACGACACCGCCCCCAGAGCCAGCGATTGTGAGGTGGAGGTGTAGGAGGTGACGTCTTGCTGGATGCGCTGATCGGGGTTGTCAACCGGTTCGCGGACGAATCGGCCGCGGTGGTAAGCCGCACCAGTTAGCCAGTCCCCGGCCATCCGCTGATTGAGCCACAGCCGCCAGTGAATGATCTGTGCCTGTCCGATGTAGAACGTGACCAGTACGAGCAGCACGTTGATTGTGGCCAGAATGCCGAAGATCGCGATGGACCTCCAGAATGCTGCTGCGTCGAGCTGCTGTAGCGAGGTGAACATGTCGTTGCCCTGAAAGGAGAGCAGGATGTCCAGCCGGACCGATATCAGGGTCAACAGGAGTAATAACGCGACCGTCAGAAGCGGGCGCCAGCTGAGCCAGCCCCGACGGCGCGGAATGAAGTACACGCTGGACAACCGCCAGAACTGTCGGCCCCACCGGGTACGGCGGATCAGCAGCCAGGCAATGAGCGTGAACCCGACCAGAGTTAATGCAAAGGTCCTGGCCAGCCACAATAGGCTCGTCAGCCATTCGGTTGACCAATTGATTTGCTCCATGGCATCCTCCTAGCCTCGCCGCACCGAGGACGGCAGCTACCTTAGCCAGTGTTGCGGCGCGGTTTAGAGGCGTTGATCTCGAAAGGTATCGAATGCTCACCGCCGAACTCGTCCTCGAACCGAACTTCATCATCGCGCCCGTCAATCGGCGCATTTTCGGTGGCTTCGTCGAACACATGGGCCGTTGCGTCTACACCGGAATCTACGAGCCCGGTCACCCCGACGCGGACGAGAACGGCTTCCGAACAGACGTCCTGGACCTAGTCCGAGAACTCGGGGTCACCGTCGTCAGATATCCGGGCGGCAACTTCGTATCAGGCTTCCGTTGGGAGGACAGCGTCGGGCCTATCCAGCAACGTCCCACCCGTCTGGACCCGGCCTGGCGCAGCGTAGAGACCAACCAGTTCGGCCTGGACGAGTTCATCCGCTGGTGCCGCAAAGCTGACATTGAACCGATGCTGGCGATGAACCTGGGAACGCGTGGGACGCAGGAGGCGATCGACCTCTGGGAGTACTGCAACCATCCCAGCGGCACCTTCTTGTCCGATCTCCGTCGCCAGCACGGCGCAGACACCCCGTACGACATCCGGATGTGGTGCCTGGGCAACGAAATGGATGGAAGCTGGCAGTTGGGACACAAGTCCGCCGATGAGTACGGCCGGCTCGCAGCGACCACCGCGCGCGCCCTGCGCCAGTTCGACTCCAAGGTGGAACTGGTCGCTTGCGGGAGCTCTCACCGACAAATGCCCACTTTCGGCTCCTGGGAGGCAACCGTCCTCGAGCATGCGTACGACGAGGTGGACTTCATCTCCGCACACGCGTATTACGCCGACCAAGGCGACACCGCGAGTTTTCTCGCATCCTCGGTCAACATGGATGTCTTCATCAACGATGTGGTCTCCACCGCGGATTACGTACGTGCCAAGGAGAACAAGAAGAAGCGAATCAATATCTCCTTCGATGAGTGGAATGTCTGGTACCAGAGCCGCCTCCCCGGCCCAGACTCGACGTGGCAGAGAATTCCTCGGCTCAGCGAGGAGGCCTACACGCTCGCCGACGCCGTGGTCGTTGGGTCGATGTTGATCACTCTGCTGCGTCACTGCGACCGCGTCACCTCGGCCTGCCTAGCTCAGTTGGTCAACACGATCGCGCCTATACGGACCGAACCGGGAGGGGCATCGTGGCGGCAGACCATCTTCTACCCCTTCGCCCTTACCGCTCGACACGCCAAAGGCGATGTGCTGCGGGTTGAGCCGAAGGCTCCGACCTACCACAGCTCGGCCTATGGCGACGTACCCGTCATCGATGCAATCGCAACCCGGGACCCCCAAAGCGGCGATGCCACCATCTTCGCGGTCAACCGTCATCAGCGCGAGCCGGTGCGTCTACGGGTGAGCACCGCAGCCCTGACAGATGTGACGGTGCAAGCTGCCTACACGCTCACCAGCGCAGACCCGTCCGTCACGAACACGGAGGACACCCCAGATCGAGTAACTCCTACTCCGATCCAGGTGGTCAGTCAGCACAAG
>JAJTCL010000446.1 GCA_021323255.1 Propionibacteriaceae bacterium
TCGCGTGTGACTTGCCCTCGCGGTACCCGCTCGCCGAGGTGGACGCGACCCGTGCCGGGGTCGTTGGTGAGCCCGCCGGGGCGTACGACGGTCGCGTCGAGCCCGCTCGCGCGCACCGCGTCATCCGCGCGACCCTTCGCACGCTGGTACACGCTGAATGTGTCGTCGCCGGGCAGGTCGGGGTCCGCCCCCATACTGCTGACGATCACGTAACGGCCGACCCCGGCCTGCTTCGCCGCGGCGATCAGCTTCACTGCACCGCCGTAGTCCATCGTCTCTTTCCGCGCCGGCCCACTTCCGGGACCGGCGCCCGCGGCGAACACGACGGCATCGGCGCCGGCTATCGCCTGGGCGACGTCGTCCTCGCTCACGTGCTCGAGGTCAACCACTGCTGGCTCGGCGCCGGCGCGCCTGACGTCGTCGGCGTGGTCGGGGTTGCGGATCAGGGCAACGACCTCATCGCCGCGGCGGGACAAGACCTCGGCGAGGCGCAGAGCGATCTGGCCGTGTCCTCCGGCGATGGCTACTCGCATGGACCTAACCCTACGAGCTTCATTCCGACTGCCGGCACGCAACGCCGTGGCGCGCTTGGGCTGTAAAGCGGCGGATCCAATGCGTTGAGTATCGCGGGCCGGCGGCCTCGGGTGGCAGGCACCCATTCGGGGGACCGGCAATCTCGGGGGCCTCGGGAGCTCCCTGTGTCCGGCACGGAATGTCTGGAAAGGAGGAGCCCCCTGATTAGGTTCATTCGTCTGGCAGCCGCCGCCGTCGTGAACTACGTGTTGGTCTGGCTGCCGATAGTGGGGCAGGCCGGTATCACGGTCGCGTTGTCGAGTGACCCACGGGACGCCGCGCACCTCTGCTTCTGAGAATGACTCGTGCAACGGTGTGTCCGTCGTGCAACGCCTAGGGCAGGCCGAGCATCGGACGCGTTCCCGCTGGGAACGTCAGCCCTTCAGTGAATGCCTTCTGACGTGCCACAGCTGACCATCGGCAGGGGCCGATGAGACATTGACATAAGGCTGGTGGATCGCCGCGATTGGACGGCGCTCCACCAGCCGGCCAAGCTAATTAAATAGCGCGGACCTTGTCCGCCTGAGCACCCTTGGGGCCCTGGGTTGTGTCGAACTCCACGCGCTGGCCTTCATCGAGCGACCGATAACCGGACGACTCGATCGCGGTGTAGTGGACGAACACGTCAGGGCCGCCTCCATCTACCGCGATGAAGCCGAAGCCCTTTTCGCCGTTGAACCACTTGACGGTTCCTTGTGCCATGAAAATATCTCCTAGCATCCCGAGGTCGCACCTCACGACTCTCGACTGCTGTCGAACGCCAGACATTGCCAACGCCCACGCAAAACTCCCGGGAACGTAGCACTGACCACGACACAAGACTTGCAACAGCGCCTCAAGTGTGTCACATCTTCCTTCGCAGCTTGGTCAGAAGCAATGTTGCTGGACGCTTTCGTAGGTGCCGTCAGCGCCTCACGGCGCCCGTCGACCGTGAGGTCCACATCCATCGACGGCGACGGTCACCAACGTTGAACTGGTCTCGTGATCATCGCCGGCCGTCGGGAGAGTAAAGAACTGAGCCATGGTTTCCAAGGAGGCGGCTTCTCAGGCTTCCGGGTTGCCCGGGTACGCGGCATCGATGCTCCGGAGCTCAGTGCGCGGTGGCCTAGCTCCGATCATGGACGGTACGCGGCCAACACTGCCGCTGTTTACTCCCGAGTGAAGGTGGCGGCGAACGCGTCGAGCTGGCCGCTGTCCGCCCTGCGGATGGCAGACCTGATCAGCGGGCTGAGCAGCCGAACTGGACCGGTCATACTGCAGTCGGCCAAGAGGCGCACGCGCGTCCCATCGCCGTACCCCGAACACTTGTAGACGTAATCTGCCGTCACCCCGCCCTGAACGGACCTCAGGGTGATGCTGCGCCCTGGGTTGAGTGCGGCGATCTGCCCGGTGCGCTCCTTACCCCGAGTGGTGAAGATCAGCGTCGTGCCGATCTCGGTTGGACCCCGGTCGATCAGGCGCGCCCACACCACATCAACCGAACGGTCGATGGTGGTATCGGCGGTGAACACCTCAGTCATCTCAGCCCTTCAGATCGTCTGATCTCCCACGCTGGGCCCTGCGAGGCCCGATGGATCGGACGAACTTCACCTCGTCTCGGGCACGAATCCCGGCCGAGGTGGCTGCTTCGGTTCGGTCGTAGCTCGAGCGTTGGGCGGCGAGATACTCCGACGGCGTAACTCCGGTGTGGCGCTTGAAGTCCCGGATCAGGTGGGCTTGGTCGGACCATCCCAGCTCCGCCGCCTCATCCGCCCACCCCACCGACCCGTGGACGTCGATCTCCTCAAGCAGCCGGCGCATCCGCAGGATGCGGGCGAGCGTTCGCGGGCTCAGACCGACCTGGTCGGTGAACTGTCGGTCAAGGTGACCGTGGCTCACCCCGAGCCCTGCAGCAATGTCAGCAATCGGACGGGTAGGTTCCGCCGAGAGCTGCCGGACCGCAGCCTCGCAGCGCGCGAAGGCGTGACGGTCGAACGGTCCTGGCGTCCTGAGGGTGGCTTCGACGACATCCAGGGCCGCTACCGGTGTTCGGCATGTCATCAGCTCGCGTCGCAAGCCGGCGGCCCTCGGCCATACCTGCAACAGGTCCACAACACGACCCCGCAGAGTTACCGGTGCGAGCCCGAGAGCGGGCCGGCAGCCGAGCGGGGTGGTGACGATCCCGACGCAGAACGTCACGCCCTGAGGCTCGTTGACGATCGGTCGGTCGTGCGGCCCCGATGAGGAAGCCAGCGTCGGCGACCAGCGCAGTGCCCTCACCGACCGGGGTCTGCCGGATGGGGTCGCCGAGGACGACGGCCGCGACGGTCGACCCGGTGGGAGCTATACGCTCGCGGACCCCTGCGATACGACCGCGCGCGAACCAGATCCACTCGACGAAGGTCCGATGTCTCCACGACAGCAACTGACTCTGATCCGGGGTCGAGAACGAACGACTCGCCGGCGACAGGTGCAGAACATTACGGGGATCCCGCCTGGTGGCATGGGAGAAATCCGCCCTGCATTCCGGGGGTCTGCCAGCTAGGGGTTCGAAGCCTTTGCCCGCGATCATGAAATCGGGTCAACAACCCCCAAGGACAGAAAGGCTGTCATGTCTGTTATCCGTCGACATCCCGTCATCACTTTCTTTCTCCTCGCCTACGCTCTCAGCTGGGGCGCGATTCCCTGGCAGAGTTTCTTCGCCCCCGGCGTGCTGGTCGCGGCATTGATCGTGGTGTCCCTGACAGAGGGCGTCGCCGGGCTCCGGGCCATGGGGTCGCGTTTGATCCGCTGGCGGGTCAGCTGGATCTGGTACGCGCTCGCACTCGCCGTGCCGCTGGCCGTCCCGTTCGCCTCCATAGGCCTGAACATCGCCTTTGGCGCACCCGTCCCGGACATCGCCGAGTTCAATGTTTGGTACGGCCTGCCGATGGCGATTGCCATCAACATGGTCTACCCCCTCAACGCGCAACTCCCGGAGGAGGCGAGCTTCCGAGGCTGGGCTCAGCCCAAGCTGCAGACCACCCGGACACCACTGGCGGCCACCGTGTGGATGGCCATCGGGGTCACCATCTGGCATATCCCGTTTTTTGTTATGCCGTACTTCGGGTCCAGCCCGATCGAGGCGCTCCCCACCATCGCCGTAACTTTCTGGTACGCCTGGTTGTTCAACCACGCTTCAGGCAGCGCGTTGCTCACACTGATCGCGCACGCGACCAACGGCACCATTGAGACCAGTACTCTGTGGCAGGCCGGTGCCGACGCGACCCGGATGACCTGGCTCTACAGCCTGGTCTGGTGCTTGGTCGCCATCGGCTTGCTGGTCTTCAACCGTCGGTTCTGGACCAAACCGCCGGAGTCAACTTCCGATCAGTCCGCAGCCGTAGCCTCCTCCACGAGGACGTAGATGGACGCGTAAACCTCTCCAATTGACGTGCGAACACGGGCTACGACGCGCTGGTAGCCAGGTCCCTCGAAGGCGTCCAGCCGTTCCCAATGAGCCGGCAGGTCGGCGGACTCGAGGACGTCAACCCTGATCTCCGAGCCGTTCGGATCAAGAACCAGTGCCGGATATCCAAGGCCGGCACCCCAGCCGGCATGGACGAGCATTCCGTTGACGTGGCCCACAAACCAGCGGCCTTCAAGCCCGTCGAGCTGATGTTGGTTGGGTCGACCCGGTGCAAGGGATCCGTACGTCGCCAAGCGATGGAGGGCCGTGTTTGCGCAACACCCACCGCCTAGCCGGCGCTGGTCTTCGTCCACTCCTGCGCCTGGGCTAGCGTCCGAGGTGGTGGTTCAGCCACCCGGGTCCGACGATCAGGGCCGACTCGGGAAGACGACGACGCAGCCCGCGGTCAGCCGTGACTACCAGCGGTATTCTCCCAGATGCTGTTAGCCGATTCGTCTCCTCGACGATTTCACTGTCGCCATCTCCATCAGCGCGCAGAATTGACACGGCCTCCGGCCCCTCGATGCGCTTGGCGGCACCCTCCACGACAGCACGGATCTCCGTAATCCGCGCTGCCCCCAGTTCGGGAAGAGTGACCTCGGCACCGCTGAGAGGCTCCAGCTCAGCGAGCAGGCGAGTTGCCGCGCCTGCCCTATCGCGCCACCAGCCGTCCGGGCGCGATCCCATCACATTGGCAATGTCTACGACCAACACGAGATGCTGCGGCTCCCCGGACATGTTCACGACTCCTCCCGTGTGGCGATGACCAGCCCAGCCTGCCACCCTCGCGCCGGAATCAGCCGGTGGCGACCCGCCATGGCGCGCAGAGCCGAAAGTTTCACAACTAGCTGAACGGCGTTGGGACAGGGGCCGACGGTGTTGCGAACACGAGACCTCACCGCTGCAGCGGTGAGCGGGTCGGTCCCGTGTTCAGCGTCTCAAACAGCCCGGAGAGTCACAGGACCCGCGAACGCGACCTGGCCGTCACCGCGGCGGCGATCATGACCAGGACAGCTGCTACGGCGATTGCGATGATCCACCGCACCCAGTCGATGCCCGGGCTGCCGTCGCCTCCGAACGCGGTGTAGATGAACCAGCCGATCAAGACCCCACCAATGCCGCAAATGATGGTTAGCCAGATCGGGATGTTGTCTCGGTGGCTGGGAGCCACGAACTTGCCCAACAAGCCGATGATGATACCGGCGACGATGACACCGATGATCTCCACTGCTTCCTCCTCGAACGTGATGGATGCTTCTGGCGGGAAGCGAGTTCCGCACGTTGGCCTGGTCCCGCTTCATCCTCAACTAAACCACCCGAAGGGCGGATGCATTACACCCTTAAGGAGGTTAAAGTCGG
>JAJTCL010000447.1 GCA_021323255.1 Propionibacteriaceae bacterium
GGGACCTATCTGCTTCCGATCAAGAAATCGGTGCGGGCGGCGGAGAATCTCGAAGTTGGCGACATGGCAACGGTCAGCCTCCGGATCTGACTGCGATGAATGTCTTGGGTTTTCTGTTCGGCAACTGGTTCGCCAGGGCGTACCTGTTGCTTGTTGCTGTCGTGGCGGTATCGGTTTTCGTGATTCTCGAGGTCGGGGGCGAGGACGCCAATCTCGCCGGCGTTTGGCTGATCCTGGTTACGCTTCCCGGTTCCCTGCTCGCCTCTCCGGTCTCCGGTCTGGTCACGGGCCAGCTCAGCACGGTGACCTTCTTCTGCGCACTGGCGATCAGTGCTCTGATCAACGCAGCAATGATCAGTCTCCTCGTGCATGCCGTGAGTCGTCTTTTCCGAAGTCGAGCATGATCAGCAGCGGGCGTCTGTGATGCCTCGCAAACTGTCCGTTTCGACGGCTGTGATGAGAGGCGTACGCTTCCCGCCCTCGGAACCGTACTTTTCGACGGCTGCGATGGAAGACGTACGCTTCCCGCCCCCGGAAGCCGCACCTTTCAACGGCTGCGATGAAAGACGCACGCCTGCCGCCGAGCACGGACGCAACTGACAGCGCACGTGTGACCTAATCGCGCGCGTTGGATCGAGGAATCCTTGTCTCCAGCCGTTTCGGGCCTGCGACGAAAACTACGATGATCGCGATCACAACGTAGAGCCCGACCATGCACCACCAGACGACCTGATAGCCCTGGTTGGAGAACTCAGGCAGCATGTACCGGCCCGCTGTATCGATTGCGCCGTGGCAGATGATGACGATGAGCAAACTGCCGTTCGTGCTGTTGTAGAGCCACGACAGGATGACCGACAACGCCAGGGTCCACACGACGAACTGCAACGGAGGTCGCTGCCTCGTCGGGTCAGAGATCAACTCAGGCAGATGCCAGAGAGCCCAGATGACACCAAGCAGCAACGCGGCCCAAATGGCGTCGAGGCGACGCTGCATCCTGGGGAGGGCGAAACCGCGCCAGCCCACCTCTTCGAAGAGCCCGACGATGACCATCGTTGACAGCAGGGTGAAGCCAACCGCGCCCACATCTGTGTAGGCGCCACTCCTCCGCATCGGCGCGCCCGTGACAACGGCGAGCGCCGCTGCAATAACCGCCATCACAAACGGACCCACCAGCGCGATGAGGTACCAGATCGGATGCACTCGCCAGCGGGTCAGCTGGCGCAGCAAGGCCCATAGTTCCTTTGGTCCGCCTGCCAGCAGGGAAACGATCACTGCCGCTATCAGTGGCCCAAACGGCACCAGTGGGCTGCTGGTCGGATTCAAGATCACTAACGGCCAGAGCGCCCACGACAGCAGGTAGGCCAGCGTGAAATACAGCAGCAGGTCGTGCCGCGCGGCCCAGTTGCCCTGCTCAGAACTGCTCGTGCCAGGATCGGGACCGATTCCTTGACCACGCCCAGTTCTCGGTTCAGACATCAGCACACCTCCTGCACGTTCAAGACGGAAAGGATAAGCGCCGCGCCGCACGGAATCGGCCAACGGGAATACTGGCTACGTGAAGGCACTCTGGGTACTGCCAGCCGCCCTGGTCTTGGTGGCCTGCAGCGCTGCCGAGCCCACCACCGCGCCGCCACAAGAGGCCTCGTCGAAGGCATCAACCGTGGCATCAGCGCCGACGCAGTCACCTTCTGCGACGCCCGCTCGACCCAGCACCTCACCCTCGCCCAAGCCGTCCAAGCCGCCGCATCCGGTCTCGATGCAGGCATTGATCAACAAGAAGTACGACGGTCGCGACCTCAAGGTCGGTCGACTGCTGGCCGACAACGGGGCGTACAAGCGCTACATCATCACCTACCGGGGTGACGGGCTCACCGTCTCGGGCGTGATGAACGTCCCGGACGGCAAGGGCCCGTTTCCGGTTTTGGTGCTCAACCACGGCTACATCGATCCCGACACCTACTTCCCTGGCCAGGTGCCCTACGCGGTTGACACGATCAACGCGGTCAGGGCGGTCAAGTCCTCGAAGTTGCGGTACCTGGACAAAGATCGGGTCGGCTGGCTGGGACGTTCCATGGGCGGCGGCGTCACTTTGACGGCGCTGGTGGCTCAGCCGGGCCTCGTCGATGCCGCCGTGATCTACGCTTCGGTGAGTTCGATGACCGCCGACAACTGGAACCAGTTCTCTAGGCCATCAGAAGATCGAGCCCGCACCAACCGACGGATGGCGCGGACGTACGGACTGCCCGACGAGTCGCCTGAATTCTGGCGCGCGGCTTCATCGCGGCCATATTTAGATCGGGTGACAGAGCCACTGCTGGTACACCACGGCATCCAAGACAACACCTGTCCGATCCGGTGGTCAGAGGCAACGGTCAAGGCGCTCAAGGCGGCCGGCAAAGACGTCACGTTCGTCAGATATCGCGGAGAGGGCCACACTTTCGAGCGCCAGTGGCGGCGCTCGATCGAGCGGACAGTGGACTTCTTCGACAAGCACTTGAACTAGCTTCGAGCCAGCGCGCAAGTCCTCGACAACGCGCGCCGCCTATCGATCATCTGTCGCCGTCGCCCTCTTTCGCTGTCGGCCAACTCGCTTGCCTTATACCCCTAGGGGGTATATTGATGGATGAGTCGAACACAAGGATGGGTTTCAAGCCACCAGGCTCTGGAGGGACGATGACAGCCAAGAGATCAACCGCTGTTCTCCAGGTGGCAGGCGTGCACTGGGCCGCTCGAAAAACGTGGCCGAGGCGGTGCTGTCTCGGCGTCCGGGAGTGGTCGAGGTTCAGGCGAATCCCGTGGCGCAGACTGCCACGGTCACCTATGACCCGTCCTGAACCTCAGTGGCGGAGCTGGCCGGCTGGGTGCGGGACTGCGGATATCACTGTGCGGGCCAGTCGGTCCCGGAGCACATCTGCGATCCACTCGCCGAACCAGCAACGGCCGTGGACAAACATGATCATCCACCCACCACTGACCACGCGCATCCGGTCGCCCATGCTGATCATGCTCCTGATGCGCATGTGACGCCTCAGGACGCCTCGGGTCACGGCGGGCACCACGTCGGCATGTCCATGGACGACATGGTGCGCGACATGCGGAACCGATTCCTGGTTGCTGCGCTGCTCTCCATCCCGATCTTGCTGTGGTCTCCGATAGGTCGAGAGGTGATCGGCTTCAACGTCGCAGCGCCGTTCGACCTGCGCGACGATGTCTTCTCCATGATCTTGAGCTTGCCGGTGATCTTCTACTCGGCTTGGATCTTCTTCGACGGCGCTTGGCGTGCACTGCGGGCACGCACCTTGGACATGATGGTGTTGGTCGCTGTCGCCATCGGCGCCGGCTGGCTTTACAGCGTCTATGTCACTCTCACCGGCGGCGGTGAGGTGTTCTACGAGGCGGCCACCGTGCTAGCCGCCTTCGTCCTGCTCGGGCATTGGTTCGAGATGCGGGCCCGCGGCGGGGCCAACGACGCGATTCGCACACTTCTCGAGCTGGCACCCCCCATGGCTGTCGTGCTGCGCGACGGAGAACCGGTAGAAGTGCCCACCGCTGAGGTCAACGTGGGTGATGTGCTGCTGATTCGTCCGGGCGCCAAGATTCCAGTCGACGGAACGGTCATCGAGGGCGCGTCCGAGATCGATGAGTCCATGGTCACAGGCGAGAGCCTGCCGGTGGCCAAAGCTATGGACTCGCAGGTGATCGGGGCCTCTGTCAACACCACCGGCACGTTGCGGGTACGCGCAACGAAGGTCGGGTCAGACACCGCACTGGCCCAGATTGTGGCGCTGGTACAGGAGGCGCAAAACTCCAAGGCTCCCGGCCAGCGGCTCGCCGATCGAGCTGCCTTCTGGCTCGTCCTGGTTGCCCTCATCGGTGGCACGGCCACATTTTTGGTGTGGCTGGCAGTCGGTCGGCCCGTGACTGAAGCCTTGCTATTCGCGATCACGGTGGTGGTGATCACGTGCCCCGACGCACTGGGACTCGCCACACCAACGGCGATCATGGTCGGCACCGGACTGGGCGCCAAACGGGGCGTGTTGTTCAAGAATGCGACGGCGCTAGCGCTTCTGCCCACATCGACGCCGTCGTGATGGACAAGACGGGGACCCTGACCATCGGGAACCGGCGGTCACCGATGTTGTCACTGATGGCCTACCCGAGACTGAGATGCTGGCGCTTGCCGCCGCGGTGGAGCGCGAATCGGAGCATCCGCTGGCTCAGGCCGTTGCGCTCCACGCCGACGCCGCGGGAGTCCCACGACTGGCTGCCACGGCATTCCGCAACGTTCCCGGGCACGGTGCCCAGGGGCAGGTTGACGGCCGACGAA
>JAJTCL010000084.1 GCA_021323255.1 Propionibacteriaceae bacterium
TATGTCGACCCCAACCGGAGCAAGGTGACCGTTGGCGTCCTGGCTGATCAGTGGCTCGAGGCCAAGCTCGACCTAGCGCCGAAGACCAGGGATCGGTACGAAGGAATCATCCGCGCACATGTCCGGCCGCGTTGGGGCAAGGTCCGGTTATCCGATGTCACACACGCCGAAGTCCAGCGCTGGCTCGCTCGGCTCGATCTAGCCCCGGCCACGGTCCGCAAGGTGCACCGGGTGCTGTCGATGATCATGGCGTACGCCATGAAGGATGGCCGGCTGGCGGTCAATCCTGCTGCCGGTGTCAGCCTGCCGCGCGTCCGAGAGCCTGAGAAGCGTTACCTGACGGACCGGCGGGTCGCCGAGCTCGCCGACGCCGTGGGCGAGGAGTACCGGCTTAGCGTCTTGTTCTTGGCCTACACCGGTCTTCGCTGGGGCGAAATGGCAGCACTCAGGGTTGGCAGGCTCGACCTCTCGACCTCTTACGCCGGCGGGTGCTCGTTGCCGAGTCAGTGACTCCGGTTAAAGGGGTAATGACGTTCGGTCCGACGAAGGGACACGAGCGTCGCGAGGTCCCGCTGCCTAGGTTCCTCATTGAGGAACTGGCTCGCCACGTCGAGGACAAGTCAGCTGCCGATCTGGTGTTCATCGGCGAGCGAGGGGCCGTGATGCGCTCTCAAACCTTCCAGCGGGCAGTGCTGACCAGGGCCGCGGCCGAGCTCGGCATCCCTGGCTTCCATCCGCACGAACTGCGCCATACCGCGGCCAGCTTGGCCATTGCCAGCGGCGCCGACATCAAGATCGTCCAGCAGATGTTGGGCCACAAGTCGGCGGTGATGACCCTCGATCAGTACGGCCACCTGTTCGGCGATCGCCTCGACATTGTGGCCGACGCAATGGACGCAGCGCGCACCTCAGCGCTCGCTGGTGGGTACCCAGTAGGTACCGGAGGGGAGGCTGTCGAATTGAGACGAGATGCGAAATAGCCTCTGACTAGCTGCCTTACCTGGTAGCCCCGACGGGATTCGAACCCGCGCTACCGCCTTGAGAGGGCGGCGTGCTAGGCCGCTACACAACGGGGCCCTAGCCGATGATCAACATTCTGTTGGACTGCGGAAGCCTACCAATTCCCCTTGTAGTACAGCGAATCAGGAGGATCTGCGTCGCTGGGGTACTAGGACTCGAACCTAGACTAACTGAACCAGAATCAGTCGGGCTGCCAATTACCCTATACCCCATGTGCACTAGGTCCGGGCTGGTCGCACCCGCCCTGGCGCAAGGACAAACTTTACTGTAAGCCGAGTTTCGGCCCCACACTGCTTCTCTGACGAGGGCAACTTCGACGGCGGCTGCTCAGCTCAGTTGGACGTGGATGCGCAGCTTCACCAGACGCGACAGGCCGTACGCCAGGACCGCGAAGAGGGCAAAGCCAGCTACGTTGAACGCGGCCTCGATCCAACCGATTCCATCGATCGCCTTGAGTGCGGCAACCGAAGTGGTCAGTCCGGCGACGAGGTAGGCGAACACGTTGTTGATCACGTGCGCCGCAATGGCGGCTTCCAAGCCACCGGTGCGCCACACCAGGAGCGCGGCGAGCAGGCCGAAAACAAGACGGTCGACAAACAACGGCAAATTCTGTGTGCCATGCAGCAGGGCGAAGACCAACGCGGAGACGACGACGCCGAACCACGGCTGAGCGACCAGGCTGCCCAGCGCCTGGAGCAGATAGCCGCGAAAGAAGATCTCTTCGGCTGCCGCCTGGATGGGCGAGGTCAGCAGGATCACCACAAGGAAACCCAGCAAACCCTCTTGAGGCTGGAAAGTGAGATCTTTGCCAATCGTCGTCGAGAGCAGCATCATCCCGTTCAGAGCGACGGCTGCGATCGCCAGACACCCGAACAAGTAGCGCCAGCGGATGCGCGGCTGAACCGAGGACAACCACCGCGGCCTCATCTGATGGACCATCGCCATCAAGGCCCAGGCAATCGGAATCAAGGCTGCGAGGCCCAGGTTCACTGCCAACATGCCGAGCGGCTGTTCGAACCCGAATGCCCTCGCGAAGTAGTCCTGGATCGGCTGATCGCCAGACGTGGTTGCCCAGAACAGCATGACCAGAGCCTGGCTCACCACGGTGGTCACGAGCACGAAGAGCGAAAGGCCGAAGACCACCCCCAGCACGGAGCGCCACCACACGTACGATTCGCCACGCAGGATCTGTGGGTACGCGGCACCGTCCGGCGGGAGGGCACCCCCCTCGCCCCCGGTCGCAGGCGTAGGTGCCTGCGAGGGTCGGCGCCTCGCGGCGGCGCCTGGAGTCGCGGACCGGGCGGCCGGCTGGGGCCCGCCCGCACGCACTGCAGGATTGCCAGACCTGCTTCGGGCCCTGGGGACGGTTCGCGCCGGGACGGACGGCCTCTTTTCCTTGGTCACGGTTTCACATCGCCCGGCCTCGATATTGTCCCGGTGCCGTGTGTCTGGCCGGATTCGGCGTACTCCGGCTCCCCGAGTTCGGTCAAGGCAGCAGCGATCCGCGCAAGAGTGGACTGCTGGCCCAGCAACTCGATCGACTCGAACAACGGCGGTGAAACACGGCTCCCGGTAACCGCTGCCCGCACCGGCCCAAAGGCAAGCCGCGGTTTCAGACCCAGCTTCTCGACAAGCGCCGTGCGCAACGCCGACTCAACAGCGGCAGCGTCGAAGTCGTTGACAGCAGCCAGCGCCTCGTATGCCGCGGTCAGCGTCGGTATCGAGTCAGCCGACAGCCCAGCGTCGGGGGCGATGGTGATCTTGTCATCGGAAAGGAACAAGAAAGCCAACAGTCCGACGGCTTCGGAGAGGGTGTTGATCCGCTCCTGGATCAGCGGCGTAGCGGTTGCGAGCTTGTCTCGCTCCGGTGGCAGTGGCGGCTCGCTGATCAAGCCGGCTGCGGCCAGGAAGGGCACCAGATTATCGGTCAGCTCAGCTGGGGGAAGCAGCCGGATGTGCGCAGCGTTGATCGCTTCACACTTCTTGGCATCGAAACGAGCGGGACTCGCGTTGACCCGTCGGATGTCGAAGGCCTCAACCATTTCAGCGATGGTGAAGACGTCGCGGTCCTCAGCGATGCCCCAGCCCAACAGCGCCAGATAGTTCAGCAGCCCTTCCGGCAGATAGCCCTTCTGCTGGTATTCGGCGAGGCCGGATCCCTTGTCACGCTTGGACAGCCGCCGGTTGCCCTCCCCGAGCACGGTCGGCAAGTGACCGAAGGCCGGAGTACGCCCACTGCCGACTTCAATCTGCATGAGCGCGTCGTACAGCACGATCTGGCGCGGAGTTGACGGCAGCAGGTCCTCACCCCGGAGCACATGAGTGATCTCCATCAGCGAATCATCCACGGGGTTGACGAGAGTGTAGAGCGGTTCGCCATTGGCGCGCACGATGACATAGTCAGGCACGTGAGCGGCGGCGAAGCGCACCGGCCCACGCACCAGGTCATCGAAGGCGATGTCTGCATCGGGCACCCGCATCCGGACCACAGATGGCGTCGACCTCGCTTCCAGCTGAGCGATCCGCTGCTCGCTCAGGTTGCGGCAGAAACCGTCGTAACCAGAAGGCGCACCGGCCGGCCGCGCCGCTTCCCGAGCTTCGATCTCCTCCCGCGTGCAATAGCAGCGATACGCCAACTTGGCCGCAAGCAATTTGTCGACGACATCGCGATAGATGTCGCCGCGCTCGGTCTGGATATAGGGACCGTAGGGACCGCCGACCTGTGGCCCCTCGTCCCACCTCAGACCCAGCCAGATGAGTGAGTCGTAGAGGACCTGATATGACTCCTGGAGGTTACGTCCCGCGTCGGTATCCTCCACCCGGAGTACGAAGGTCCCGCCGTAATGCCTGGCGAAGACCCAGTTGAACAGGGCGCTGCGGACGTTCCCGACATGCAGGTTGCCAGTCGGCGACGGAGGAAACCGGACTCGCACCTGGTGGGGAGCCAGATTCCCGAGCACCGCCGAATCGTCTCGGGCAGCCTTGGTCTCGCCCTCGATCACTGCTCCGCCTGTTTCGATGTCTCATCAGGCCGTGCGCCAGCGACCGGGTTGGTGAGGGTGCCGATGCCCTCGATCTCGACACTGACCTCCTGGCCAGGCAGCATTGGCCCGACGCCCGACGGCGTACCGGTCAAGATCACATCACCTGGCAACAGGGTGGTGTATGAGGAGATGTAGGCCACGAGCTCAGGGATAGTCAAGATCATGTCTTTGGTATTGCCGTCCTGGCGCAGCTCGCCATCCAAGGTGGTGCGGATGGCGAGCGCCGCAGCCTCCTCGATCTGCTGATGCGTGGTGATCCACGGCCCGAGCGGGCAGAACGTGTCGTAGCCCTTAGCCCGGGCCCACTGGCCGTCGCTTCTTTGCAGGTCGCGCGCCGTGACGTCGTTGGCGACGGTGTAGCCGAAGATCACTTCAGGCACGCGCGAAACAGGCACTTCCTTGCAGATGCGGCCGATCACGAGTGCAAGCTCGCCCTCAAAGCTCACCTCACGACTTGCGCCGGGGTACATGATGGGCTCCCCCGGCCCGATCACTGACGTATTCGGCTTGAAGAAGGTGAGCGGGGTCTTCGGCACTTCGTCGCCCATCTCGGCTGCGTGCGCGGCATAGTTGCGGCCGACAGCGACAATCTTGCTTCGCGGGATCACCGGAGCGAGTAACCGAACACTGCTGAGTTCCTTACGCTCCCCCGTCAGCTGGACCGACATCGCGATCGGATCGCCGGTCAATACCGAGACAGTATCGGGGTGGGACCCACCGTCCTCGGCGAGTTCCACGACGCCGTATTGCGGGTCCCGGCCAGCGGCAAAACGGGCGATGCGCACCGAAGTAGCCTATCCGGCATGGTGACGGCCCCGAGCCCATCGCATCCTGGGTTCCATGTCGTCGATCTCATCCGCAGCAAGTGCGAGGGCGCTGAGCTGAGCGATGCCCAGATCGACTGGTTGATCGCGGCGTATACCGATGACGAGATCGCTGACGAGCAGATGTCGGCCCTCGCCATGGCGGTGTGGTTTTGTGGCATGAGCAGACGAGAGCTCGGCCGTTGGACCCGGGCCATGATCAACTCTGGTGAGCGACTGGACTTCTCTGCACTGTCCAAGCCGACCGTGGACAAGCACTCCACCGGCGGTGTCGGTGACAAGATCACGCTTCCGCTGGTTCCGCTGGTCGCCGCCTGCGGGGTTGCGGTGCCGCAACTGGCTGGTCGGGGACTCGGTCACACCGGCGGCACGCTGGACAAGTTGGAATCGATTCCCGGCTGGCGGGCGAACTTGACCAACAAGGAGATGCTGCGTCAGCTCGCGGACCTCGGTGCAGTGATCTGCGCACCCGGGCCCGGCCTGGTGCCGGCCGACAAGAAGCTCTACGCGCTCCGGGATGTGACCGGAACCGTTGAGTCGATCCCGCTGATCGCCTCATCGATCATGAGCAAGAAGATTGCGGAGGGCGCTGGTGCGTTGGTGCTGGACGTCAAGGTTGGCTCGGGCGCGTTCATGAAGACGCTCGATTCAGCACGGAAGCTGGCGGAGACCATGGTGGACCTGGGCCGTGCCGAGGGCGTGACCACGGTCGCGCTGCTGACTGATATGTCGGTTCCGTTGGGCCTCACCGCAGGAAACGCGCTGGAGGTGGCGGAATCGGTCGAGGTACTGGCTGGCGGCGGTCCTCCCGATGTTGTTGAACTCACCGTCGCCCTGGCCCGAGAGATGATCAACGCGGTTCGCTGGGATGATCATGATCCGGCCGCGCTGCTAGCTTCAGGCGCTGCCATGGATGTCTGGCGTGCCATGATCAAAGCGCAGGGCGGAGATCCAGACGCGGCACTGCCCACCGCGCGCGAGACGGATGTGATCACCGCAGAGCGGGATGGCGTGCTGCAGTTCCTGGACGCGCGGGCCGTTGGAGAAGCGGCTTGGCGGCTGGGGGCCGGCCGCGCCCGTAAGGAGCATGCCGTGCAGGCCGGAGCGGGTGTCCAGATGCACGCCAAGCCCGGCATGCGGGTACGTGCTGGTCAGCCGCTGGTCACGTTGCACACCGACACGCCTGAGCGGTTCGCCCGGGCGCGCGAGGCACTCGGGGGCGGGTACGCCATCGACGACGCCGCGCCAGAGGAGCGCCCCATCATCCTCGATCGAATTGCCTAGATAGCGAGCTGATGGAGCGCTCAGCGAGCCATCGCCAGCTCAGCTGCTGGCAACTCGGATGCATCGTCAGTGTGGATCAGGCCATAGAGGTAGGCCTCGCAGAGGGCCTCCCAGGAGGCCTCGATGATGTTCTGGCCGACTCCGACCGTTGTCCAGGCGCTCATGCCGTCGGTGGTCTCGATGAGCACCCGTACGGTCGCATCGGTCCCGTGACCTTGGTCAAGGATCCGCACCTTGTAATCGATGAGCTCGAACTTCTCGACCGCAGGGTAGGCCGAGAGCAGCGCCTTGCGGATTGCATGATCAAGGGCATTGACCGGGCCATTGCCCTCCCCCACGACGCGCTGGCTCTGGCCCTTGGCAGTCAACCGCACCGTGCACTCGGTATCGGTCTCTTGGCCATGCGTCGACTGGGTGAAGACGCGCCAGGAGTGCACCCTGAAGAACTCAGGCAGCTGCCCGAGCTCACGCCGCAACAGCAGCTCGAAGCTCGCGTCCGCTGCCTCGTAGGTGTACCCGGCTGCTTCAGCGTCTTTCACCCGGTCGGTGATCCGAGCCGCAAGTTCGCGGTCGGATAGGTCGAATCCCAGCTCCTCCCCCTTGATTTGGACGTTCGCCCGACCCGCCATGTGGGAGACCAGCATCCGCATGTCGTTTCCGACCAGGGCAGGATCAGTGTGCTGGTAGAGGTTGGGATCCACTTTGATCGCGCTGGCATGCAGCCCCGCCTTGTGGGCGAAGGACGACAAACCAACATAAGGCTGACGAGCGCTCGGTGGCACGTTCGTCACCTCTGCGATTGCATGCGCGAGGCGGGTTGCCTCCCGCAGCGAGCCGGCCGGAAGCAGCGGCCAGCCGTACTTGAGCTCGAGGTTGGCGACTATCGAGAGCAGCTCGGCGTTGCCGGTGCGCTCGCCATAGCCGTTCACAGTTCCCTGGACGTGCATGACTCCGGCGTCCACCGCGGCCAGTGTGTTGGCGACAGCGCAGCCCGCGTCGTTGTGGGCGTGAATGCCCAGCGGAACGCTGGTCTCGTTTACCGCCGTCACGATCTCGCCGATCCACGGCGGGAGCATGCCGCCGTTGGTGTCGCACAGCACAACGACCTCAGCGCCTGCCTCGGCCGCGGTACGCACTACCTCCAAGGCGTACCCGGGGTTCTCCCGATATCCGTCAAAGAAGTGCTCGCAGTCGACGAAGACCCGCTGACCTTCAGACCGCAAGTGCCGCACGGTGTCGGTGATCATCGCCAGGTTCTCTGAGAGCGTGGTGTGTAGCGCCTGCTCGACATGACGGTCATGGCTCTTGGCAACGATGCACGCGACGGGGGCACGCGCGTCGCGAAGCGCGGCGGTCAACGGGTCATCGGCTGCCATCATGCCCACGCGCCGGGTGAAGCCAAAGGACACCAGCTGGGCATTCTTCAGAGTCAGTGCTCCATCCGACATCGCGGCGAAGGTTTGTCGGCCACCGACAAGTTGATGCCTTCCTGCTGCGAGCCGTCACGCAGGGTGGTGTCGAATACGTGGAATTCGGCCGGCTTGGGCCTTGGCTGGGCAGACATTCGGATCCTCAGGTCGATTGTCGGGTGTCCTGGCACTTCCTGGCATGAAAAAACCTCCCGTGTACACACAGGAGGTCGCGCGCTGACGATGTTCAGCGCGCTATCAAATAATCACCACCAGAAACTGCATGTGCCACAGTGTTCCCTAGATCTCGTAAAATTGCCAGCGGATCCGCCGAGTTGTCAGAACGCAGTTGAGCTATAGGTCAACTGGGTTTTGACAAGTCAGCGGGTTAGAGGATCCGGCGCAGCCAGGCGTGGGTGTCCTCGGTACGACCGTACTGAATATCCAGCAGTTTCTGTCGCAAGGCCAGAGTCGTCTCGCCACTCTCCCCAGAGCCGACCTGGTAGCTGCCGACGTCGTTCTTCAACGTTCCAATCGGGGTCATCACCGCCGCCGTGCCGCAGGCGAAGAGCTCGGTCACCTTCCCCGAACCCACACCCTCCAGCAGCTCATCGATGGCGATCCGGCGCTCAACCGGTGTCAGACCAAACTCGGGTGCCAGAGTCAAGATCGAATCGCGGGTGACCCCCTCGAGGATGGATCCGGTGAGTTCCGGCGTAATCAGTTCATTGTCGGTCGTGACCAGGTACACATTCATGCCACCGAGCTCCTCCAACCAGCAGTGCTCTTTGGCATCGGCGAACACCACCTGCTCGCATCCTTGGCTGGCCGCTTCCTGCTGCGCGATCAGGCTTGCGGCGTAGTTGCCTCCGCATTTCGCTGCGCCCGTGCCGCCAGGCGCAGCGCGGGAATAAACGGTCGAGATCCAGATGCTCACCGGCTTCACGCCCGAGGCGAAGTAGGGGCCAGCTGGGCTGGCGATGCAGCAATAGGTGACTCGCTTCGCGGGGCGGACGCCGAGAAATGCCTCCGTCGCGAACATGAACGGTCGCAGATACAGGCTCTGCTCAGGAGCCGTCGGCACCCAGGCGACATCGGCGGCGACCAACTCTTCAATGCTGCAGAGAAAGTCTTCGGCATCCAGCGGCGGCAGAGCCAGCCGATGCGCCGAGCGGATCATCCGTTCGGCGTTCTTGTCGGCGCGAAAGGTCCAGATAGTGCCATCCTCGTGGCGATACGCCTTGAGTCCTTCGAAGATTTGCTGTGCATAGTGCAGCACGGCCGTCGCCGGGTCGAGCGAAAATGGCCCGTACGGCACGATCGCCGAGTCGTGCCAGCCATCAGCAGCCGTCCAGGTCGCCACTGCCATGTGGTCGGTGAAGTGCAGACCGAAACCGGGATCGGCCAAGATGGCGTCACGTTCGCTTTCGCTGTGCGGCTTGGGGTTGGAACGGAGTTCGAATTGAAGACTCACATCTGTCGCTTTCGCTCGTGGTGCCGGCGTGGCGTCCGGACCGTGCTGCTGGCGGTCACGCTACCGCCACCTCTCTGAGACCTCGTCGCCGAACGCCGTCCCCACAGCTACGATGCGCCGGTGACCCACGCAAGCACGGCAACTGGTAATGATCTTCGTCCGCAGACCGAGCGGTCCTTCAAGCTGGCTGTTATCGGCGGGGACGGCATTGGGCCAGAGGTTGTCACCGAAGGACTCAAGGTACTCAGTGCCGTCGCAGGGCCCAGCGTCTTCACCCCGATCAGTTATGACCTCGGAGCCAGCCGCTGGCAGCGTACCGGCGAGGTGCTGCCAGACTCCGTGCTGGCCGAGCTCGCCGCCGCCGACGTGATCTTGCTCGGAGCTGTCGGCGCTGCTCCGGGGGCGGTGGATGTGCCGAGCGGGCTGCTGGAGCGCGGCCTGCTGTTGAAGCTGCGCTTTGCCTTCGATCACTACGTGAACCTCCGGCCCAGCCGGCTCTACCCCGGCGTTCCGACCCCGCTGTCCGACCAGGTGACCGCTGGCAAGGACATCGACTTCGTGGTCGTCCGTGAGGGCACCGAGGGCCTGTACTGCGGTAATGGCGGGCTGGTGCGGACCGGCACCCCGCACGAGATCGCAACAGAGGTGAGCATCAACACTGCGTACGGAGTGGAGCGCGTCATCCGCGACGCCTTCGAGCGCGCGACCATTCGTCGCAACAAGATCACCTTGGTCCACAAACACAACGTCCTGGTCAACGCCGGCGGGCTGTGGAACCGCCTCTTCAATGCGGTCGCCGTGGAATATCCCAGCGTCACCACCGACTACGTGCATGTCGACGCTGCCACGATCTTCCTGGTCACCGATCCGGCGCGTTTCGACGTCATTGTGACTGACAACCTGTTCGGTGACATCTTGACCGACCTGGCTGCGGCGGTCACCGGGGGGATCGGCCTGGCCGCGAGCGGCAACATCAACCCCGACCGTCGTTTTCCGTCGATGTTCGAGCCGGTACACGGTTCGGCTCCTGACATCGCCGGCCAGGGCATCGCCGATCCGACCGCGACGATTCTCTCGGTCGCACTGTTGCTGAATCACTGTGGTCTCCCCGAGGAAGCGGCACGAATTGAAAGAGCGGTGATCGCCGACATTCGAAGGCGTAGGCCTGGTCAGACCCGGACGACAAGTGAGGTCGGTGACGCCATCGCGTCGGCCGTCTAGATCTTGACCGACCGCATTCCAGGCGCTCAGGCTGCCTTGACGACCTTGCGGGTACGGGCCTGAAGAATGGCAGGTACGACCGAATGTTCCTTACGGGCCCGGCGACGCGGTTGGTCGGCGGCTACCTGGTGCTGACGATCTGCCGAGATCGTCCATGGGTCCGGATACATGTCGTACATGATCAGCTTTTCTTGTGAGTCGCGGGAGAAGGACTAGGGAAAATAGTAGGGTGTCCGACTATCGTGTGCCCATCTATTTAGCCCTGATGTTCCACATGGTGGAACCGCGATCTCTATGGCTGGCACACTGTTGAAGTGAGCGCTCCTCCAGACCTCCCCGAACTGGTGATCAGGGCACTGCGAATGTCATTGGAGCGCGGCTACGTGCAGGCCTCGCGTACTGAGACTGGCCGGCTCTTGGCCGCGCTGGCTGCGACCCGAACCGGAACGATCGCCGAATGTGGTACCGGCTGCGGGGTTGGTGCTGCATGGCTGCGTAGTGGAGCGCCAAAGAAAACGCGGGTGATCACGGCGGAACTCGATCCTGAGCTGGCGCACGGCGTCATGGACATGTTCGCCGGCGACGATATCGACGTCATGCATGCTGACTGGAGCAGTTTGTCCGAGCATGCCCCTTTCTCGTTGATCTTCATGGATGCCACCAGCGCGAAGGGGTGGCCTCGCGAGAAGATCGTCGAGTTGCTTGAAGAAGGCGGCATGATCGTTCTGGACGACTTCACACCGTGCCCGACGTGGCCCCCAGTCGAAGGCGGTCGGGTGGATTCCCTCCGCCTGGACTGGCTTTCCGACGAGCGCTTCACCAGCGTTGACGTGATGGTCGCCGAGGACACCTCAGTGGTGATCGCCGTCAAGAAATAGCCCGATCTCGGTCCCGCTATTTGTGATCGTATTGATGCCATAATTTCGTATATCTCGGCGGGGCAGTCGGGCATCCTTTGGCTATGGCCAGGAGACGTTCTCGGCCAGGAAACGACCACCGACATAATCCATTACGAGTTTTGGGCGGCATAGTTTTGATGCTCGGGTCGGTGGCAGTCACCCTTGCGATTCTGACCCAGTACGCCGGTGCCTGGGGTGTTCCCTACTTCACCTTCCAGACCGATCGGGGCTCGATGTGCAAGAACGACCTCACCGGCTACACATGCTCGCCCATGACCCTCGCTGACGTCGAATACTTCGGCGATGTTGATCTTCCCGACAACAGTTCGGTGGTCAGCGGGACCTACCGCTCCACCCACGATTATCTGCTGGAGGCGATCATCGAGGTGCCGCTGGACTCAGCGGACCAAGCCCTGATCAGCCTCAATCAGACCTTCGGCGATTGCATCTCCGAACTTCCCTCCCCACTGAGCGCGAAGGGAATCCGCAAGACCTGCGTCATGGCAAATGACGACGTCTTCAGCGAGTCCGAAGAGCCGAGCAGCCGCGTGTACCTGATCGGCACCGGCGTACGCACCGACGGCACGCGTCTCATCGGAATGGTGATCAAGTCGCGATAACCGCGGCGCTCGCGTGGTGGTGTCCGGCTCGCATCGGCGGGGTTGATTGAGACTTGGGCCGTTCGGTCCGGTTGGCAGACAATCCAGATTCAAGATTCTTAGCCCCGCCGATGAGCCGGACACCACCAGGCTCGCTTCCCGGCTGCTTGGCGTCCTGCCGCGCCACGGCGACCGGTCGAGGTGGGAGAGCCAAGGCCTTTCCGCAACGAGTCACTAGGCGATCAGAGGGTGCGCCGCCCTGCTTTCCTCGTCAGAAACGCACGTGCACGTGCATTTCAATCGCGATGCACGCGTTGCAACGTATGCATTGCGTGAGGAACGAACGTGCACGTGCATTTCCTCCCAGGGTGCTCCTCAGCCACAGGGCACGGCGTCCCCGCAGCTCAACAAGAGAAGGGAGCGCCGAGGAGCAGCGGTTGCTCGGCGGGGCTAAAGATCTTGAATCTCGACCCAACTGCAGACGGGACATCGCCGCCCAGGTCTTGGTAAGGCCCCGCCGAGCAATCGCTGGCCCGGCGTGAGCGTCGCCTAAGACGAGCGATTAGCGGGCGGCAGTGCCCTCGACGTAGTCGTCGTCGTGGCTCTTGACCCATGACATGAGGTCTCGCAGTTGCCGACCCACCGCCTCGATCGGGTGTTTCTCTGCCGCTTCCCGGAATGCCTTGAACTCCGGTGCACCGGCATCTTGATCAGCGACGAAGCGGGCAGCGAACGAGCCATCCTGGATCTCTGACAGGACAGCCTTCATGTTGGCCCGGACATGATCATCAATGATGCGCGGTCCGGATACGTAGTCGCCGTACTCTGCCGTGTCCGAAACGCTCCAACGCTGCTTGGCAATGCCGCCTTCGTACATCAGGTCCACGATGAGCTTGAGCTCATGCAGGCACTCGAAGTACGCCACCTCCGGCTGGTAGCCGGCTTCGGTGAGGGTCTCGAAGCCCGCCTGAACCAATGCCGAAGCCCCGCCACATAGCACCGCCTGTTCCCCGAAGAGGTCAGTCTCTGTCTCCTCGGTGAAGGTGGTCTTGATGCCACCGGCACGAAGCCCGCCGATCGCCTTGGCATAAGACAGCGCGAGGTCCCACGCCTTGCCGGATGCGTCCTGTTCGACCGCAACCAGCACCGGGACGCCGCGACCTTCGCTGTACTCGCGCCTGACGAGATGACCGGGACCCTTGGGTGCCACCAGGACGACATCGACGCCCTCTGGCGGTTTGATGTAACCGAAGCGAATGTTGAAGCCGTGGCTGAAGGACAACGCGTCGCCCGGTACCAGGTTCGGCTCAATCGCCTCGGCGTAGACCTTGCGCTGTGCCGGATCCGGCGTCAGCACCATGATCAGGTCCGCCTCTTCGCAGGCCTCGTACGGGGTAAGCACGCGAAGGCCCTGGGCCTCGGCCCGCTCTCGGCTCTTGCTTCCCTCGGGCAGCCCGACGCGTACGTCGACGCCGGAGTCGCGTAGTGACAGCGCGTGGGCGTGGCCTTGGCTACCGAATCCCAGCACCGCAACATTGCGGCCCTGGATCAAGGACAGGTCGGCGTCCTCGTCGTAAAACATCTGTGCAGGCACTCGTGGGTCTCCCTTGGTGTGTAGTCGCTGGTGAAGTTAGCGCACAGCGATGCGAGCTGTCTCAGCGCCCTATCCGGTACGAACAGGTTTCAGGCGCTCGCTGCGCTGGTTCCGATCGGTGAGTGACCGGTTTCCGCGGCCCAAAGCAACCAGACCGGACTGTACGAGCTCCCGGATCCCGTAAGGCTCGAACAGCTGCAGCAGTGCGGTCAGTTTGGCCGGGCTGCCGGTCGCCTCGACGGTGATCACCTCAGCAGTAAGATCGACCGCCTTGGCACCGAAAAGTCCGATGATCTCGATCAGCTGACCGCGGGTCTCCGCTGTTGCCCTGACCTTGACCAATATCAGCTCGCGACGGATAGCGCTCTCCTCCAACTCGACGATCTTGAGCACCTCGATCAACTTGTTGAGCTGCTTGATGATCTGCTCGAGGATGACCTCCTCTACGTTGACCTGGAGGGTGATGCGCGACATCTCAGGTGACTCGGTTGGCCCGACCGCGAGCGACTCGATGTTGTAACCGCGTCGGGAGATCAGGCCTGCGATGCGCGCCAGGACGCCCGGCTTGTTCTGCACCAGCACGCTCAGGATGTGGGTGTTGGGAACAGTGGCAGTCATGCGGCGTGCTCCCGTGTGTATTTGTGCACGCCGCGGGGGTCCAAGGGGGTCGTCCCCCTTGCTCTACCGGCGTGCTCCCGTGCGTATTTGTGCACGCCGCGGGGGTCCAAGGGGGTCGTCCCCCTTGCTCTACCGGCGTGCTCCCGTGTGTATTTGTGCACGCCGCGGGGGTGCAAGGGGGTCGTCTCCCATGCTCTACTTCCCGTCACAACTCCTCCTCATCCCAGGCCGGAGCCATGTCGCGGGCAACCTTGATGTCGTCATTGCTGGTGCCGGCGGCCACCATGGGCCAGACCATGGCGTCCTTGTGCACGACGAAGTCCACCACAACGGGCACATCGTTGATCGAGTTCGCCTTCTCGATCACCGCGTCGACGTCCGCCGGCTCCTCGGCGCGCAGGCCCACGCACCCCATCGCCTCAGCCAGCTTCGGGAAGTCAGGGATGCGGTGGGTGTTCAGATCGGTGTTGGAGTATCGACCCTGGTAGAACAGCGTCTGCCACTGCCGGACCATTCCCAGGCTCTGATTGTTGATCACCCCTATCTTGATCGGAATCCCTTCCAGCGCGCAGGTCGCGAGCTCCTGGTTGGTCATCTGGAAACAGCCGTCGCCGTCGACCCCCCAAACGATCTTGTCCGGCTGCCCCACCTTGGCGCCCATCGCTGCGGGCACGCAGTAGCCCATAGTCCCCAGGCCGCCTGAGTTGAGCCAGCGACCTGGCAGCTCCCAGGGCAGATAGTGCGAAGCCCACATCTGGTGCTGCCCGACACCTGCAGCGTAGTAGGCGTCCGGCCCGGTGATCTCACCGATCCGTTTGATCACATACTGCGGCGAGAGGCTGCCGTCTGCGGGCTCGTCATATCCAGTCGGATAACGCCGCTTGAGGTCTTGCAGATAGCGCCTCCACTCATCGACATTTGGCCGGCGCTCAGCTGGCCGGAGCAGGCCGATCAGTTCTGAGATCACCTCCTTGCAGTCACCGACAATTGGCACATCCGCAACACGATTCTTGGAGATCTCGGCGGGATCGATATCGGCGTGAATCACCTTCGCCAGGGGGGCGAAGGTGGAGAGCTGGCCGGTCACCCGATCGTCGAAGCGAGTACCGAGCGCGATCAGCAGGTCGCTGCGCTGCAACGCCCCAACTGCGGCGACCGTGCCGTGCATCCCCGGCATGCCCATGTTCTGCGGGTGACTGTCGGGGAAGACGCCGCGCGCCATCAAAGTGGTGACCACCGGTATGCCGGTGAGCTCGGCGAGCTCTTTGAGCTCCGACCAGGCACGCGCCTTCACTACGCCGCCACCGACGTACAACACCGGTCGGCGTGATTCGGCAATGAGCCGGCCTGCCTCCCGTACCTGCTTGCTGTGTGGCCGACTCACCGGACGGTATCCCGGAAGATCCAATTGGCGCGGCCATTCGAATCTGGTCTTCGCCTGCAGCGCATCTTTAGTGATGTCGACAAGAACCGGGCCCGGCCGGCCGGTCCCCGCGATGTGGAATGCCCCCGCAATAGCCGCGGCGATATCACCTGGCTTGGTGATCAAGTAGCTGTGCTTGGTGATCGGCATGGTGATGCCGCGGATGTCGGCTTCCTGGAAAGCGTCGGTGCCGATCGCCGCGCTGCCTACCTGTCCGGTGATCGCCACGATCGGAACCGAGTCCATGTGGGCATCGGCGATCGGCGTCACGAGATTGGTCGCGCCAGGGCCGGAGGTCGCCATGCACACCCCGACCTTCCCGGTCGCTGTGGCGTAGCCTTCGGCAGCATGCCCGGCGCCTTGCTCGTGTCGCACCAGAATGTGCCGGACCTTCTCGGAGTCGAAGAGTGGGTCGTAAGCAGGAAGAATCGCCCCGCCCGGAATCCCGAATACGACGTCTGCCCCCACGCGCTCGAGCGATCTGACGAGAGACTGCGCTCCGGTCAGCTCATCTGCTCTCTCGTTCTCAGACATCTCAGGTCTCCTTGCCCCTGACGATCCCGCCGTTGGGATCCGTTGTGGATGTTACGCCTGCACACGCAGGCCCCTCGCCAACAAAAAACCCCCGCTGCCGGCTGGCAGACGAGGGAGCGCGTCGGTGATGAGCTGAGCTCAGCCGACACGCTGTCGTACGACGAGAATGGCCCCTGTGCGCACGCGGCAACAATAGCCCCCCGGGAGCCCCAGTCAATTCTGGTCATCATGCGTCTTGCGATCCGGAAGGACCCTCGGGCGGCCTAGTAAACGGCTTGCCGAGCCCGACGTAAGGTCGAGAAATGCGCCGTGCCGCCGCTGCGCTCCTGCTCTTGGTGCTTACCGTCGCATGTACTGCGCCGACGCCCGGCTCTTCGTCCAGCAGCTCCTCGCCTGCTGTGAGTAGCACGTCCGCTGTGCCACGTGTTGGCCCCAACCCCGCAACGCCGAGCCCAACAGCGGTCGGCACGCCAATACCGCGCGCAACTCCACGACCTGTCATGAACGCGCGGGCTGCGCTCAGCGACATCGTCCACCTAGCGTCCAAGATCGGCCCGCGGGAGGCCACCTCGGACAACTACGCCGAGGCAGCCGCGTTCGTAGAGGCTCGATTCGAGCACCTCGACTACGACGTACGACAGGCCAAGGTACCGGTACCGTCCGGGGACTCCTGGGGCACGCGGGTGCGTCGGGGAACCTCGCTCAACGTGATCGCGGAACCGAAGGACTTCGATCCGAAGAAGCCGCACGTCGTCATCGGTGCACATCTGGATACCGTGCCGGTCGCGCCGGGTGCGGAGGACAACGCGTCTGGAGTTGCAGTGATGCTGCAACTGGCAGCGATGGTCAGCCAACAGCCGGCGGCATTACCCGTGCAGTTCATCGCCTTCGGTGCGGAGGAGCCGCGCGGCAGCGGCGATGCGCTTCATCACTTCGGCTCCCGGCAACACGTCGCCGATCTTTCGCG
>JAJTCL010000448.1 GCA_021323255.1 Propionibacteriaceae bacterium
TCAGCGGCCCAAGGTCCACGCCCCCGGCTGCTTCACTGGCTGCATCATCATCGAAGATCCCACCCTCAAGCCCGCCGTGAAGCTCGATCGCGCAACACCAACGTTGGCGCACTAGCTCAAGCTAGAGAGGATCCACATGGCCCGCCAGATCTCCCTCATTATGGTAGGTGCCGGCGACCGCGGGCAGTTGTATGCCGACCTTGCCGCCCGTGATCCTCGTGTTCGCATTGCCGCCGTGGCTGACCCCGACGAACGCCGCCGGACCACCCTCGCAGAGCGGCACGCCGTGCCATCAGCGCGCCGGTATTCGCATTGGCAAGACCTCATCGAGCAGCCCCGGATCGGCGACGCCGCGGTGATCGCGACCCTGGACCGGCTGCACCATGAACCGGCCCTGGCGCTGGCCGCAGAGGGATACCATCTCCTGCTTGAAAAGCCCATGGCCGTGACGCCCGACATGTGCCGCTCAATTGTCGAAGCGGCGCGGGCGGCTCGGGTCACACTCGCGGTGTGCCACGTCCTTCGCTACACCCCCTACAGCCGGGTGCTGCGGCGACTGCTCGACTCGGGTGTCATCGGTCAGATCGTGTCAGTGCAGCATCTGGAGCCGGTCGGCTGGTGGCATCAGGCGCACTCCTTCGTACGCGGCAACTGGCGGCGCACCGACGAGTCGACATTTATGTTGATGGCCAAGAGTGTGCATGACATCGACTGGCTCAACCATTTGGTTGGGCGGCCGGCGCGTCGGGTGTCCTCCTTCGGTGGCCTTCACCACTTTCGCCCCGAGCAACGCCCCTCCGATGCCGGCGAGCGCTGCCTCGACTGTGTCCTCGAGCCTGATTGTCCCTACTCGGCGAAGAGGATTTATCTGGGCTGCTTGGGTAATCCCGCTGCCGAACGGTGGCCGTTGCAGACTGTCACCTCCGCCCGCACAGCAGAAGGTGTGCTGGATGCGCTGCGGACAGGTCCCTACGGTCGCTGCGTCTACCGCTGCGACAACGATGTGGTGGACCACCAGGTGGTCAACCTCGAATACGAGGGCGGCACCACCGCGTCGTTCACGATGACAGCCTTCACCGAGTTCGCCTTCCGTCAGACCAAGATCTTCGGCACCCACGGATGCCTCGAGGGCAACGGTCGCGAGGTGGAGCTGCTGAACTTCCGTACCGGGAAACGCGAGCGACATCTCATCGAAGGCTCCGGCGATGACCCGCATGCCGGTGGCGACAGCGGCCTCGTTCGGGCCTTCATTGAGGCCCTCACCTCCGGCCGGCCCGAGGACCATCTCACAAGCCCTGAGGAGAGCCTAGCCTCACACCTCCTGACCTGGGCTGCCGAGCAAGCTCGGCTCACCTCCACCGTCGTCCACCTCAGCTGACCATCCGATGACCAGTCCTCACCGTGCTGAGGCACACGCTCTGGGCGGCCGCCGTAAGCAGCCGGAAGTCTCGGAACGGCCTGCCGGGGCTGGCGCTGGTCACGAGCGACCTTGTCCAGCTCCTTGCATACCGAGTTGATATTCAGAGCCTTTTTGTGCTGTCGAGTGCCGGGTCTAGGGGCTCGGAGATGAACCTGAGGTCAGACAGCAGGGCCAATACAGCACTGCGATCGCCCTTGGAGAAGCGTTCGGGTAGCCGCGAAGCGGACCCTCCAAGTGCCTTCATCATCCTGCTGGCATAGTCGCCGCCATAAAAGGCTAGGAACGACCCGATGATGAACGCTAGGACTGCGAACGCTGCGTCAAGAGGGTGCCTCATTCGTCGTAGCGAGGCCAGCATGCCCCGATTCAACACCGATGGACGTGCACACTGACACCCGCGGCCGTGCCGCAAGCCGACTCTTGAATGGTCATCACGCACAACAGCGGTCACCGCAGTGGTCGGCCGTCTGCCCGCCCGCACCTCCCGGAGGCGGGCGCGGTGGGAGACTTCATTCGCGATCTCGACGCCGCTCTTTTCGCCTGAGAGCGATCAGATACCGGAGGCCGGAAGAGGGACTGTTATGCGAGGCACTGCACTCACCTTGACAGTCTTTAGGTGATCGACCGCAAGAACCTAACCAGCTCAGGCACGATGGCCTCAGGCGTGGGCCCGTGGTCTTGGCCAGAGAGCACGCGCCGCTGGGCGTTAGGCAGTGCGGCTGCGACGGCGTCGGCGGCCTCGGGCAGTCCGGGGAAGGTCTGGTCTCCGGAGTAGACCACGGTAGGAACGGTTACAGCAGCCCAGCGGCTGCGCCAGTCGGGATCGGTCTCGATGTCGTGGGAGGCCTTGTGGTCATAGACGAGCGTGGGTGCAACCGCTACGAGGCCAGGCCACCATGGCGCCTGCGCCATCTCATCAACTGCCTCAGCGGGCAGCCCGATAATTGCGGTCATGTTGTAGCGGGTCGCTTCGTCGAACTGACCGGCGTTGAGCATTCGCTCGAGCGTGGCGATGTGCTCGGTGCCGTCGGATCCGGCGAAGTAGGGCGGCTCGTATAGAGCAAGCGCTGACACCTCCAGCCCTCCCGTGACCGCGGCGAGTGCGATTGCGGCGCCTGAGGAGCTTGTGTACAGGGCGGC
>JAJTCL010000449.1 GCA_021323255.1 Propionibacteriaceae bacterium
TGCCATGTCCAGGAGGACTTCGGCCATGACCACACCTCTCTTCGGTCGTGGATGAGCGTGAAACGGCCACTCTCTCATGATCAGACTGGCGACGCGTCAGGAACCCGCCGCGACGGACCCTATGTCAAGCCGGTAAGAAACTCGACCAACAGGTCTGCAACGACTTGGGGCTTTCGGCCCCGCCAGCCGGCACCGGCCTGTGGTACGACTCGCAGATTACCCAGGGGCAGCGATCTGGCTAGGACTGCACTTGGCCCTCTGTTGGCGAGGTCCTGCTCACCGACGATGATGAGCGCTGGCGCTGGTGCCCGCTCGGCAAGGGATCGGAAGTCCGCGGGCCGCACCTGGTCGAAAAGATTGAGGACTTCCGCTGGCCCAGCTCCGAGTTGCTGGACCAGCTTGGCGGAAAGCAGGCCCAGAATGCCGTAATAGAGCGAACGGACCACGATGGTCTCGAGGCGGGCGTTCGTACTCAGCATGAGTGCCGCAACTCGCTCCTGACGAGTAGCGGCGAGCTGCAGAGCGACCATGCTTCCCCAACCATGGCCGACCAGCACCGCGCGGTCGGCGCCGGCGGTTGACATGGCGTCGAGCACCCGGAGCGCCGGGTCCTCCAAGATCACCGACTGGGTCGCGCTGACAGTGATGTCAGGTGTCAGCACCTGCCCGACGTCGGCCAGCGCAGCCTGCAGAGCGGTCGTCTGGGCGCTCGTGTCGTGCAGAGCGGGCAACAGCACGACCGTGTGGCCGATGCTCATGGCCCAAGGTTAGAGTCAGGGCAGTCTGCAGATCGTGAGTCGCCAGGCATCCGCGAAGGGAGGAAGCGAATGCTGCGTCGCGCCCTGCTTGGAGTTTCTCGTAGTCGAAAGATAAAGAACCTGGTGACGACCGCACCGATAACTGCGGGTATGGTCGAGCGTTTCATCGCGGGCGAGACTTCCGATGAGGTGGTGGCGGTGACCCGCCGGTTGGTCGGCGCCGGGTTGCTGGTCAGCATCGATTACCTCGGTGAGGACACCACCGATCCTGCCCATGCCGATGCAGTGGTGGTCGCTTATCTTGATCTGCTCACCAAGCTTCGGGAATCTGGCCTCAGCGCCTCGGCCGAGGTTTCGATCAAGCTGAGCGCATTGGGCCAACATCTCCGGGACGGTCCACAGCTCGCACAGGAGAACGCCGAGCTGATCTGCCGTGCGGCGCGCATGGCCGATACCGCGGTGACCCTGGACATGGAGGATCACACCACTACAGGCTCGACTTTGGAGATCCTGCACACGCTGCGCAAGGAGTATCCCGACACGGGTGCGGTGCTGCAGTCATACCTGTACCGGACCGAGGATGACTGCCGGGATCTGGCCCTGGCCGGATCGAGGGTGCGGCTCTGCAAGGGGGCGTACGCGGAACCGGAGGCCGTGGCATTCCAAGATCGGCAGGAGATCGACAGGTCGTACGTGCGTTGCATGAAGATCTTGATGGCGGGCAAAGGCTTTCCGATGCTGGCCACTCACGACCCCACCTTGATCGATATCGGTCTCAAGCTCGCTGCTGATCATGGACGCGCGCCAGGAGATTTCGAATTC
This sequence comes from Propionibacteriaceae bacterium, assembly GCA_021323255.1. GTDB lineage: Bacteria > Actinomycetota > Actinomycetes > Propionibacteriales > Propionibacteriaceae > Microlunatus. The sequence continues at coordinate 1,581 of JAJTCL010000449.1, forward strand.
CAGATGCTCTACGGCATCCGGCCGACCGAACAGCAACGGCTCGCCAGACTCGGGCATCCGGTGCGCGTCTACGTCCCCTATGGCACCGATTGGTATGGCTACCTGGTACGTCGCCTCGCCGAGCGCCCCTCAAACCTGCGGTTCTTCGCGCGCAGCTTGATCACCAAGAACTGAGCCGAATTTAGAGCCAGGTGACGCGGGGAGCGATCAGGGCATACCCCACGAAGGCTGCGATGTCGAGCACAGTGTGGGCGACGACCAGAGGTCCCACTCGCCTCCAGCGAAGATAGATCAGCCCGAAGATCACACCCATGATCAAATTGCCGACAAAGCCACCGATGCCCTGATAGAGATGATATGAGCCACGGATGATCGCGCTGAGCGCAACGATCGCGACGGCGTTCCAGGCAAGCTGGCTCAGTCGGGTGAACAAGTAACCAATGACGACGACCTCTTCCAGCAGGGCATTCTGGGCAGCTGACAAGATCAACACAGGGATGGTCCACCAGGTGTCAGTGAGTCCTGATGCCTGTACTTCGGTGTTGATACCAACCACCCGGGCGAGGGCGTACAGACCAAGACCGGGTATGCCGATCAGCAGAGCAATGAGTACTCCGAAGCCGAGATCGAATCGCGGTCGGGTCAGGTCGAAGCCGATGGTACGGCCGGCCGGGGCATTGGTGAGGCTCAGCAGGTACAGCGCTAGCAGCACAGGCATCAGGCCGAAGGCGATGCCGACCAGTTGATAGGTCAAGTCGAGCCAGGGGCGGTCTGGGGTGACCGAGGCATTCAGAGTGGAGGTTTGCTGAGCCAATGGCACATCGCGCGTCAGCCGCTCAATGATGCGCAGCACCGAATAGACCGCAGACTGGCCTAGCGAGAGACCGAGCACAATCGCGACTTCGAGGCCCAGGCGCGTCCGGTTCACCGCCACCTCAGGCGCGCCCGGCTGTGTCACGAGGCCCATCCTGCCT
>JAJTCL010000450.1 GCA_021323255.1 Propionibacteriaceae bacterium
ACCCCTTCCCTGGCTCTGCTCGCCCACAGATCGTTGCACAGCTACTTCTTATCGATCTTCCCGGTATCGGCGGTAGAGAGCGCAGCCACGAAGGCCTCGGGCGGAACCTCGACCCGGCCGACCATCTTCATCCGCTTCTTGCCCTCCTTCTGCCTTTCCAGCAGTTTGCGTTTCCGAGTGATGTCACCGCCATAACACTTGGCCAGCACGTCCTTGCGGACTGCCCGGACAGTCTCGCGTGCGATCACCCGCGTCCCGATGGCCGCCTGAATGGGAACCTCGAATTGCTGCCTGGGAATCAACTCCTTCAGCTTGGCCGTCATCGTCACGCCATATGAGTAGGCCTTGTCTTTGTGCACGATCGCGGAGAAGGCGTCGACCGGCTCACCGTGCAACAAGATGTCCACCTTGACCAGGTCAGCTGCTTGTTCGCTCGACGGCTCGTAGTCGAGGCTTGCATAACCCCTGGTACGCGACTTCAACGCATCGAAGAAGTCGAAAACGATCTCGGCCAGCGGCAGCGTGTAGCGGATCTCGACCCGATCCTCGGACAAGTAGTCCATACCGTGCTGGATGCCGCGACGGCTCTGGCACAGCTCAAGGATGGTGCCGATATAGGTTGCCGGAGCCAGGATGGTGGCCTTGATCACCGGCTCGTACACCTCAGCGATCTTGCCGCTTGCCGGATACTGCGAAGGATTCGTGACCTCGAGTTCGGAGCCATCCTCCATGATCACGCGGTAGACGACACTGGGAGCGGTAGAGATCAGGTCAAGATCAAATTCGCGCTCAAGCCGCTCGCGCACGATCTCCATGTGCAGCAGACCAAGGAAGCCGATCCGGAATCCGAAGCCGAGCGCACCGGAGGTTTCCGGTTCGAAGCTCAGCGCCGCATCGTTGAGCTGCAGCTTGTCCAATGCCTCGCGCAATTCCGGATAGTCAGCACCGTCGATGGGATAGAGGCCGGCGAACACCATCGGCTTGGGAGGCCGGTAGCCGCCGAGATCGTGGGAGGCTGGCCGGCTCAGTGAGGTGACCGTGTCGCCCACCCGGGACTGCCGTACTTCCTTGACCCCAGTGATCAGATAGCCGACCTCACCGACACCCAAGGAGGCTGCCTTGGTCGGCTCGGGAGAGATGACACCCACTTCCAACGTCTCGTGGGCCGCCTTGGTCGACATCATCAACACCCGCTCACGATGCGACAGCTCACCGTCGACAACGCGTATGTAGGTGACCACTCCTCGATAGGTGTCGTAAACCGAGTCGAAGATCAACGCTCTTGCCGGCGCTTGGGGATCGCCGATCGGCGCCGGGATCTGAGCCACGATCTCATCGAGTAGATAGCCCACGCCCTCGCCGGTCTTCGCCGACACGCGGAGCACCTCCGCTGGATCGCAGCCGATGACCTTGGCCAGCTCAGCTGCATACTTCTCCGGCTGGGCGCTAGGCAAGTCGATCTTGTTCAGGACCGGAATCACATGAAGGTCGGCATCCAAAGCCAGATAGAGATTGGCCAGCGTCTGAGCCTCGATACCCTGTGCGGCATCCACCAGAAGCACAGCACCCTCGCAGGCGGCCAGCGAGCGCGAGACCTCGTAGGTAAAGTCCACGTGGCCGGGCGTGTCGATCATGTTCAGGACATGGGTCTCGGTGACATCCGGGTCGCCACCCCGGCTGTGCATCCGCCACGGCATCCGAACGGCCTGAGATTTGATGGTGATCCCGCGTTCCCGCTCGATGTCCATGCGATCCAGGTACTGAGCCCGCATCGAGCGCTCGTCGACGACACCGGTCAGCTGCAGCATCCGGTCTGCCAGGGTCGACTTGCCATGGTCGATGTGCGCGATGATGCAGAAGTTGCGAATAATCGACGGGTCGGTGCGGCCCGGCGGTGGCGTGAACACAGGACTCACACCAACATCCTCACGTGATATGGCGAATTTGGCCCGCCGATGACGCCGCTGGTAGCGTTGTCGGTTGCGTCTGCACAGCAGCGCCCCACCACCAGATCAGAAAGAGTTCCAGAGGCCTGTCGTGGCGAACATCAAGTCCCAGCTCAAACGCATCAAGACCAACGAGAAGGCTCGTCAACGCAACAAGGCGACGAAGTCCGCGCTGAAGACCTCGATTCGTCGCTTCCATGAGGCCGCAGCCGCTGGTGATGCCGAGAAGGCTACCGAGCTGGCGCACTCCGCTTCGCGTTCGCTGGACAAGGCAGCATCCAAGGGTGTGATCCACAAGAAGCAGGCGGCGAATCGCAAGTCCGCCATCACCGCCAAGGCGGCTCATCTGGAGCCCTCCGGGAAGAAAAAGCGGAAGCGCTAGCTTCCTCAGGGCACTAACTCCGGCGCAGACGCGAAACGCCGAGCACGGCTCGCTCCAATGCGTACGCGGTGTCATCGGCAGCGCCCTTGACATCTGCATCGGCCACCGCGACCACCTTGAGCGCTGTCGCCAGACCTGCCTGATCCCAGCCACGCGCTTGGGAACGCATCGACTTGAGTTTCCAGGGCGGCACTCCTACTTCTCGAGCCAGGTCTGCTTCTCTTTGATCAGCACCGGGGCGACACCTGTCGCAAGCGCCCAGCGGAGCTGCTCCATTGCAACGCCAGTGCGCCCCGCCAACGCGGCGTCTGCCACCGCAAAACTGGTCACCTCGGATCGGCCACCGAAATACCGGCGGACTTGATCGACGGTGATCGGACCGCCCTCTCCATCCGAGAGCAGCTGGGCGACCGCCGCCGCCAGAGCCCGCAAATCGTGGCCCACGGCGTCCACCAGTGCCGATGCCGCGCCTGCGTCGATCGAGCTACCGGCTCGTTTGGCTTCTGCCGAGACGAACTGCGGCAGTTCCCACGGCTTCACAGCTGCACATTCGATGACCTCAACACCCGCGGACTTCAGCTTCTCGACGAGTCCTTTGCTCTTCTGGCCGCCACGGTGCACGGTGATGACGGCAAGATCTGGCAGCTGGTCGGCGGCAAGGTGGACCAGATCGACGTCGAGTT
>JAJTCL010000085.1 GCA_021323255.1 Propionibacteriaceae bacterium
AAGCGCGTTCGACGAGCCCCAGGTCGGCTTTGGGATGGTTGGCGCGAATGATTTGGAAGAGCGGATCGAGCGCGGGTGTCTGCGGCCGGCTGGAACCGAAGCGGGCAATTCGCTGCCGCATCTTGACGCGCTGCTGCTCGGCGCTGGCACTGATCCTGCCGGGAAGGCTAGGACCGCCGGACTCGCCGCCGCCGCTTTCATCCTCTGGGTCGGGCACGATGAGGGCGCGGCGCGGCTCATGGGCGACGTGGCCTCTGGGCCCCGGCGGCCTGGCCTCTGGGATAGACGACCGTATGGCCGCCCCGTGATCGCTCACAGCGCGTTCCTCCTCAGCAGAATGCCATTCTAGACAACGAGTTGCATTGGGCAGCAGAAGTAGCCGCATAGGCAACCCTCAGCATCCCGCTGATCCCGCTCAGGTCGTCTTCAGCTTTGTTGCGCTGCTCGATTTCGCCGCGCTTCCCCCAAGGCCTGCTGCTCGACTTCCTCGGCCGCCTGCCGGACCACGACGACCTGGTCTCCTCCTTCGAGTGTCGCCACCGTGGGGTCGTAGAAGCGGCGCAGGGTCTTGTTGCGAACCACCGCTATGACGCGCTCGCCGTCGACCTGACTTGGTGAGCGGCCGATCTCCTCCTTGGTCACCGGCCGCTCGCTTACTTCGAGACCTTCATTGCTCGAGAGCAGGTCCTCGATGATCGTTCCGAGGTTGGGGCTCACAGCTGACAGCCCAAGCAGCCGTCCAACTGCCTCTGAAGAGGTCACCACCGCGTTGGCCCCAGACTGCCGGAGCAGCGAGGCGTTGTCGTCCTCGCGGACCGCCACCACAACGTGTGCGCTGGGGTTCAGCTGGCGAACGGTGAGCATGACGAGAATCGCAGAATCGTCCCGATCGACAGTGATGATCACCTCGCGTGCCTTCATGATCTCGGCTCGCCGCAGGATGTCTCGTCGAGTAGCGTCACCTTCGATAGCCGCGTAGCCGCGCATGTTCGCATCGCTGATCGCCGAAGGCCGGCTGTCGATGATGACCACCTGGCTAGGGTTCGTGCCATTGTTGCCAAGCGTCTCCACCGCGCTTTTGCCCTTGGTGCCGAAGCCCACGACCACGATGTGATTGCGCATTCTCTTCCTCCAGCGTGCGTCTCTGAATATGCGGCGGCCGTGGTGTGCCAGCACCTCAAGGGTCGTCCCGACCAACAACACCAAGAATGCGATCCGCAAGGGTGTCACGACCACCGCACTCACGACCCTGGCATGCGGCGCCACCGGCGTGATGTCGCCGTAGCCCGTCGTGGTAATCGTTACGGTCGCGTAGTAGATCGCATCGATGAGATCGACTTCGCCGTCGTAGTTGTCGGTGTAGGACTCCCGGTCAAACCATACGATCAAGACCAGAATCAGCAACAACAGCAAGGCCAGCAGGCCGCGACGCAACAGCTCAACAGCCGGCCCCGCCGTATGGACGGGCAAGCTCACCAGCGCGTCGTCCGTCCGGGACCGACTCGACCCGTCCCGGCGGCGCACCGGCTCGGTGAGGCTCATCTGCCTACTTCTTCCGCTGGCTGCGGGGTTTATTCTGCGGCTGGGGCCGCTTGGCCGCCCCGTCGCGATGCGATCGTACGTCGGTCTTGTAGGGCACTGTCATCGGTTTGGCGCCGTTTCCGGCTGCCGCACTGGCCTTCTCTGGTTGTGCGTTGCTGGGCTCGGCATCATCAGTGGCACCGGCATCACTGGCAGCGACATCAGCGGCCAGCTGCGCGGTCGGTGCCGAGCCGGGCGTCTCGACCACACGCTCCTTCTGGCTCTCCTTGGCACGACGTGCCCGAACCCGGGCGGCCAGCTTCTTCATGTCGGGTTCGCGCTCTTTCATCTGCGCCAACAGCGGTGTCGCGATGAAGATAGAGGAGTACGCACCGGAAACCATTCCCACAAACAGCGCCAGCGCGAGGTCCTTGAGGGGACCTTCGCCCAAGATCACCGCACCCGCGAACAGCAGCGCCACCACCGGCAACACGCCGATTACGGTGGTGTTGATGGAGCGGACGAGTACCTGGTTGACAGCGAGATTGGCAGCTTCGGAGTAGGTCCGCGTGGTACTGGAGCGAATGTCTCGGACGTTCTCCCGTACCTTGTCGAACACGACGACGGTGTCGTAGAGCGAGTAGCCGAGGATCGTCAGCAGGCCAATCAATGTGGCCGGGGTCACCGTGAACCCCACGAGGGCGTAGATGCCGATGGTCAACATCACGTCGTGAACCAGCGCAATGAGGGCTGCGGCCGACATCTTGGCATCCCGGAAGTAGATCCCAATCACCAGCGCGACCAGTGCCAGGAAGACCGCTAGCGCAATGAGTGCGCGCTCAGTGATCTGGCCGCCCCAAGAAGCGCCGATCAGACTGTAGGCGACCTGGTCTGGATTGATGCCAACCTCGTCGGCGATCGCGGCCCGTACTTTGGGCACTTCTTCGGTCGGATCGAGGGTGCGGGTTTGCACCCTGACCTGGTTGTCGCCAATGGTGTTGACAATTGCTTCGTCAAGGTCAGAGACGCCGGAATTTCCGAGCGCCTCCCGCATCGAGTCAACGGTCTGCGCGTTGACTTGAGTGGGCGCCTTGAAGTCGGCACCGCCACTGAATTCGATGCCAAAGTCCAGCCCCCGCCAAATCAGGGAGATGAGCGCAATGGCGATCAGAATGGCCGACAGGATGTACCAGCGACGACGATGCCCGATGAAGTCATAAGAAATCTCGCCGGTATAGAGGCGATGCCCGATCGTGGCCAGCTTCGACATCAGGCTCCCTCCTCGCTGACGACTGCTGGACGCGGCACAACAGGACGACGAGAACGTGAGCCAGGCAGTGCCTGCACACCGAGGTGTTCCGGATCGAGCCCGGAGAGCCTGTGGCCACCGCCGAAGAACTTGGTGCGCGCCAGCAGAGTCATCAGCGGTTTGGTGAAGAGGAAGACCACCACTACATCGATCAGTGTGGTGAGGCCGAGCGTGAAGGCGAAACCCTTCACTGATCCGATTGCCAGTACGAACAACACCAGCGCCGATAGCAAGGACACCGTGTCCGCGATCAAGATCGTCTGTCGGGCTCGCCGCCAGCCCGTCTCCACCGCCGTTCGCAGGCTACGTCCTTCGCGGACCTCGTCACGGATGCGCTCGAAAAAGATCACGAAACTGTCCGCGGTGATGCCGATGGCCACGATGATGCCGGCGATGCCCGGAAGGTTCAGGGCGAAGCCGACCGAGCTGCCGAGTAACACGACGCAGGCGTAGGTGAGGATCGCGGCAATGCCGAGCGAGGCAACCACGACGATCCCCAGGCCGCGGTAATACCAGAAGCAGTAACCGACCACCAGAATGAGCCCGACGATGCCGGCGATGATGCCAGCCCGCAGCTGCTCGCCGCCCAAGGTGGCGGAGACGTTGCTGACCTCCGAAACATCGAAGGCCAGTGGCAGGGCGCCGTACTTCAAGACGTTGGCCAGCTCAGTAGCGCTCTTCTGAGTGAAGTTGCCGGAGATCTCGGCTCGACCGCCAGGTATCGCTTCATTGACCGATGGCGCTGAAATGGATACTCCGTCCAAAACGATGGCGAAGCGGTTCTGCGGCTCGCTCTTCTGGGAGATCTCCCGCGTTGCCTGCTCGAACGCCGCCCCGCCCTCGGAGTTGAACTCCAGGTTGACGACCCAATTGACATTGTTCTGCGGAATGCCGGCTACGGCCGTTGCCAGCTGGTTCCCCTCGATCAGTGTCGGCCCAAGCAGGTATTTCTCGTTCTTCTCCTGGTTGCAGGCGAACAGGCCCTGGTCAGCAACATCGTTCACCTGAGTTTCGCAGGTGAATTCAGCGAACGCCGTCTGGCACGCCTCGGTTGGCTGCCATTCCAGCGCTTTGTCCGGTGGCGTCCCCTGGCCGTCGGCCGGAACGCACGCCTTGTCCAACGGCACCGGTGGCGCGGTCGGCAGGGCCGGCAGCGGCTTGTTGTTGCCAGTGCCACTTGGCTCCGTGCTGGCCGGTGCGCTCGGCTCGTCGGACGGCGCCTGGGCGGTCTCCGAGGCGCCGGCAGTGGGCTCATCGCTCGGCGCCGTTGTCGCTGACTGGGTAGGTTCACTTGTCGCCGTCGGCGTCGGCTCAGGTGGTTGCACCTGCTCGGCGGCGTACACCGCCCGGAACCGCAAGACAGCGGTCTGGCCCACGAGCCGGACCAACTCGTCCTGCTGCACGTTCGGCACCGTGACGATGATCTGGTTGTCACCGGCGGTGGTTACCTCGGACTCGCCGACGCCCAGGCTGTCCACCCGGCTTTGGATGATCGTCTTGGCGAGCTGCAGGCTGTTGGGATCCACCGTCCCGGTACCGGTGGTGTTCGTGGCCGTCAAGGTGATGGTGGTACCGCCCCGAAGGTCCAGGCCGAGCTTTGGTGTCCACGTCCCGCTGACCGCCATCAGGGTGATCAGTCCAGCCACCAAGACAGCCAACACGATCAAGGTGCGGCCCGGGTGACCAGTCGTCGTTGCCACTCGCGTGTGTTTCCTAGCTACGGGGAAGAATCAGTTAGCAGTCGGAGGCTTCGAGTCGCGGGGGATCGATGACGAGTCAGGCTCAGCGACAGGTTCGGTACCGGTCACCGACTTCGGCTCCTCGAGAGGACGCTCAGTTTGCAGCTCAATCGGCTCATCCGAGGAGAGCACCTGCTCCTCGAGTTCGTCCTCCTCCTCGAGACTGTCCTCGTCATCCTCGGTGACGATCTTCGAGATCGCCTGCTTGAGCACGGTGAGCTCGGCGCCGGGCGAGATCTCCAGCACAACTTGTCTCGGGCCTACCGACACGACTGTGCCGAACAGGCCGCTGCCGAGCATCACCCTGCTGCCTGGGCTGACTGAATTCATGGTCTGTTGCAGGGCTTGCTGACGCTTCCGCTGTGGCCGCAAGATCAAGAAATAGAAGGCCGCCACCAGGAGGGCGATGAAGATCAGGGTCGAGTATTGCTGCATTGCTCCGGCATCCGATTGTTGAGGGTGCTGCGCTCCTGCGCAGTACCGATGAGTTGTTCCCTGTGGCTCAGTCTTGCGACCTCTGCTGAAAGAAACCGACCGCCGTACTCTACCTAGTCTGCGACGAAAACCTGCATCGTACGACCGATCGGACAGCCCGGAGAGCTGCGCCCAGCTCAGCCGAAGAGGTCAGGTGCGACCTCGACGCCAGGTGAGGGACTCGGAGGTGTCAGCCCCAGGTGACGCCAGGCGGCAGGCGTCGCGACCCGGCCGCGCTGGGTACGCATCAAGAAACCCTGCCGGACCAGGAACGGCTCCGCGACCTCTTCGACGGTTTCGCGCTCTTCGCCGACCGAGATGGCGAGCGTCGACAGTCCGACCGGACCACCGCCGAACCTGCGGCACACCGCCTCCAGTACCAAGCGGTCCAGCCGATCGAGACCACGTTCATCCACCTCGTAGAGCTGAAGTGCATCCCGGGCGACCGATAGCGTCACGCGGCCATCCGCTCGGACCTGGGCATAGTCGCGTACCCGGCGCAGCAGCCGATTCGCGATACGTGGAGTACCGCGGGACCGGTGCGCGATCTCGGTGGCACCAGTTGGCTCCAGCGGAACCTCCAGCAGCTCTGCCGAACGGTGCAGGATGTGCTCCAATGCGGCAGGGTGGTAGAAGTCGAGTTGTGCAGTGAAGCCAAAACGGTCACGCAGCGGACCTGGCAGCAGCCCAGCGCGGGTGGTGGCCCCAACCAGGGTGAAGCGCGGAATTTCCAGCGGGATCGCGGTTGCTCCCGGCCCTTTGCCGACAACAACATCCACCCGGAAGTCCTCCATCGCGAGGTAGAGCATTTCCTCGGCCGGGCGGGACATGCGGTGGATCTCATCGAGGAAGAAGACTTCGCCATGGACAAGTCCAGACAGGATCGCAGCCAGGTCGCCGGCATGTTGGATGGCCGGACCGCTTGAGATCCGCAGCGGCGCATTCATCTCGCTGGCGATGATCATTGCCAGGGTTGTCTTGCCGAGGCCCGGCGGGCCGGACAGCAGAACGTGGTCGGGTACACCCCCGCGGTGCCGGGCTGCCTCAAGCACTAAACCGAGCTGGTCGCTGACCCGGGGCTGACCCTCGAACTCGGCTAGCGTGCCGGGCCGCAGCGCCGATTCGGCGGCGCGCTCATCGGGATCGGCGTAGGGACGCACTAGTCCGGCGAGGTCGTTGTCGCTCACATGACTCACCCGGACTCTGCTACTTCCGAGCCAAACTCTGGAGTGCGGCCCGCATCAAGACCGCGACATTGACCTGCGGGTCCTCACGCGCCAGATACTCCACCTCCTCACAGGCCGACTCGGCGTCCCGAGCCGACCAACCCAGGCCCTGCAGTCCCTGCGTCACCTGCGCTCGCCAGGCCGTTGACGACTCCAACGCGGGTGCTGGTGGATCAGCGTGGCCAACCGCGTTGATCTTGTCCTTGAGCTCGATCACGATGCGTTGCGCGCCCTTGCGACCCACGCCGGGCACCTTGCACAGCTGCACCAGATTCTCTGTGGCAATCGCATTGCGCAGCTCATCAGGACTGAGCACTGCCAGGGCAGCCTGGGCCAACTTGGGCCCGACTCCGGTAGCTGTCAGCAACAGCTCGAAGAACTCACGCTCATCGGTCGAGGCGAACCCGTAGAGGGTGAGCGAGTCCTCGCGCACAATGAGCGACGTCGCCAGCGTTGCCTGCTGTCCGAGCCGGAGCCCCGCTACCGTGCTCGGGCTGCAGACCGCCTGAACGCCCAAACCGCCCACCTCGATCACCGCTGACGTTGGGCCGATCTGTGCGACCAAGCCGGTGAGCTGCGCGATCACGCCTCTCCCCTGCAGGGTTCACGGGAGCGGCGAAAGGAACCACGCTGCCGCTTGGCTTGCTCGGCCGCAGCCTCGACCGCCGCGTTCAGCCGAGTTGTCGTGCTGCCCCGCCAGACATGACAGATCGCAAGCGCGAGTGCATCCGCCGCATCGGGTGGCTTAGGTGGGTCCTCGAGCTTGAGAATCTTCGTCACCATCGCTCCGACCTGTTCCTTTGGGGCACGGCCCGAGCCGGTGATGGCGGCCTTGACTTCGCTGGGGGTGTGCAGGCTCACCGGAATTCCATGCTTCGCGGACACGAGCATCGCTACTCCAGCAGCCTGGGCGGTGCCCATCACCGTTTGCACATTGTGCTGAGCGAAGACACGTTCAATGGCGACCGCGGTCGGCCGGTAACGGGAAACCCAGGCTTCGATGATCTCTTCGATCGCCAGCAGGCGACGGGCGATATCCAGCTCCGCTGGCGTACCGATGACATCGAAGGCGACCATCAGCGGCTGGCGGCCGGGAACGCCATCGACCACGCCGAGGCCGCATCGGGTCAGGCCCGGGTCAATTCCCAGCACCCGCATGCGCTCCCCTAGGTGTCGCGTGACCGGATCGCCCACGCGATCCCCCTTAACACTGAATAAACGAACAGATGTTCGGCAGCCTATGTGGCGCCCCTGACGTTGGCGGCCGCGACACGCTGTCCGTTCGCCAACTAGTGTTGCAGCCACTCTGCCCGGCTGTCGGCGGGTGCCCTGAACTGCCAGCCGTCGCGGACGTGAGCACTAGCTGATCTTGGCCAGCACCTCGTCGGAAGCATCAAAGTTCGCGTACACGTTCTGCACGTCGTCAGAGTCCTCGAGGGCGTCGATGATCCTCATCAGCTTCTCGGCCGTGGGGGCGTCGACCTCCTGGGTGTACTCGGGTACGAAGGAGACCTCGGCCGACTCGTAGTCGAGTCCGGCCTGCTGCACTGCGGTGCGTACCGGCACGGTGTTGCTGGGGTCAGTGATGATCTCGAAGCTGTCACCCAGGTCGTTGATCTCTTCGGGGTCGGCGTCCAAGGTGGCCTCCAGCAGATCGTCCTCGGTAATGCTGCGACCGTCTTGCTGCTTGGCGACGATGACCACACCTTTGCGAGTGAACATCCGCGCGGTCGAACCGGCGTCGGCCATGGTCCCGCCGTTGCGAGTTACTGCGACCCGAACGTCTGATGCTGAACGATTCCGATTGTCAGTGAGGCACTCGATGAGCAACGCGATGCCGGCCGGACCGTACGCCTCATACATCAGGGTCTCGTAGTTCGCACCGCCGCCTTCGGCCCCGGAACCGCGCTTGACAGCTCGGTCGATGTTGTCATTGGGAACTGAGTTTTTCTTTGCCTTCTGGATCGCGTCATACAGCGTCGGGTTTCCGGCTGGGTCCCCACCTCCGACGCGGGCCGCCACCTCGATGTTCTTGATCAGCTTCGCGAACAGCTTGCCGCGGCGGGCATCGACCACAGCCTTCTTGTGCTTGGTCGTGGCCCACTTGGAATGACCGGACATGTGCGAAATCCTAACCGTCGCTTTTGATGCGGTTCGTTTGTGATCACAGGCGCCCACCTGACCGCATCTGATGGGCTGCGAGGGTCGTCTGTGATCACAAGTACCGAAATGACTTCGCGACAGCCACCGCCAAGGGCGACACGCTCGCAAAAGTTATCCACAGATCGCTATCGACCAGGTTACGAACGAGGGGCTGTGACCTCGAGACTCCTCGCCATGAGCCTCCCGCAACACGACGACGTCCTGGATGTCGGTAACCCAATTCACGCGCGCCGACGCCCGAGCGGCCGGGATCACAGCGGAGCTGATCAGCAGTCGTTATCAGAAGGTCTTCTACAACCTCTATGTCAGTGCCGATGTCGTGTTCACGCCGCAGCTGCGGGCCAAGGCAGCATTACGGCTGGCGAGTCATGACAGCTATGCAGGCCATCACACAGCTGCGGAGCTGTGGGGTCTTCCGGTCGCAACGACGACCACACGCACACTACGGTGCCGACACATGGCGAGCGGCTACGTCGCAAGGGCGTGAAGTCCCATCTTGGGCAATGCGACGCCCGTCGAACTCTCCGAACGGCGATTCCCGTGTCGACGCCAGAGCAGACATTCATCGATCTGGCAGCAGTCGGGATGAACCTCGTGGATCTGGTTGTCCTCGGCGATGCAATGCTCAAAGCCAGGCTGACCACGGTCTCGGCTCTGATCGAGGCGATAGAGGCCTGGCATGGGAGTGGGACCCGGCTCGGGCTGCGGGCGGCAAAGTTGATGCGAGAGGGCGTCGATTCCCCTATGGAAACCCGCGTGAGACTGCTCATCGTCTTGGCTGGGCTGCCTGAGCCGACCGTGAACGTGATCGTACGGGGCGATGACGGCAGTTGGAGGATGCGATTTGATCTCTGCTACCCCACTCAACGTCTCATCGTGGAGTATGACGGCCGCCGCCATGCCGAGAGCCCCGAACAGTGGGAACGCGACATATACCGGCGTGAAGAGCTCGATCGGATGGACTATCGACTGCTCGTCGT
>JAJTCL010000451.1 GCA_021323255.1 Propionibacteriaceae bacterium
CGGGCGCTCAGAGGTGGGGTCACCACCGAGGCAAAGACGAAGCCGGCGCCGGTGATGATCACGAACAGGCCCAGATCGGCGATAGCCGCATCAACCTGATCGAGCCTGTGGAAGTAGTTTCGGAACACCAAGATCATCGCCACTGTGACGATGCCGTAGATGAGCCGGTGGGCCGCGATGGTCGACAGCCCAATTGCCGCAGCGCGCTGGCTTCTGAGGTGAGCAAGCGCTTCGATCAGAGCCTTGACGACCTCGCGTGCTTGCGTTGTCGCTGTGCCGTCGGGGCCAAGTTGGCGCCGTGGAATCAGCAGTGCCAGGCCAGCGCTCAGCACAAACCCCACCGCGGCGACGATGAACAAGATCGCATTGGCGCGATAGTCAGGCATCACCTGACCCAAGATCAGCCGCAGGCCGGTAGCTACTCCAACGCCGATCAGCAGTCCGGCAGGGCCGACGGTCGGCACCACCGAATTGGCGACCATGTACTCGCCAGCATCGATGGTGTGCGGAAGCGAGGCGGACAGCGCCGCCAGCAGGAACCGGTTGAGACTCATCGCTACCAGCACGCCGCCGTAGAGCAAGGTCTCCATGCCTGGCGTACGCAGTCCAGTCGCGACCAGCACGGCCAGACCCACGGTCAAAACTGCTCGCGCGAGATTGCACACGATGAGCACCTGACGGCGGGACACCCGGTCGATCACCACCGCAGTGAACGGTCCCAAGATCGAGAACGGAAGCAAGGTGATCGCCAGCACGACCGCAATCGAGGCCGCGTCCGGCTGCCGCTCGGGGGAGAAGAGAACGTAGGAGGCGAGCGCTACCTGCAGCACCCCGTCGCACGACTGGATGGCGACGCGGACCGCGAGCAGACGCCGGAAGTATCGGTGCCGCCACAGCTGCTGAAGGCTCCGAGCAAACTCCATCCTCAACCCTGCGGATATTTCTTCACATACTCCGAGAGCTTGTCCTTCTTCATTGCACGGGACAGCTCGGCCATTTTGGCTGTGTCCACTACATCAATGCTCTGCCCGTCGCCCGTCGTGGCAAAACCGGAGATGGGCGCCTGCAGCAGCTCGATGTCCTTGCCGGTCAGTCGCAACGACAGCGCAGTACGCCTGATCTCGGCGTCGCTGAGGTCGTTGTCGACCGTCAGATGCTTTGCCACATTGCCGACGAAGTTGATGAAGGTCGCAGGATCGGAGAGCACCTGCACGCTCAGGCCCTTCTGCACGATGGCCTTGATCACATTGCGCTGGTTCTCCGCCCGATCAAGATCACCCCCGGGCAGCAACTTGCGCTCCCGGACGAACCAGAGCGCCTCCTCGCCTGCGATCGTGATCTTGCCCTCGGGATAGTCGAAACCTTGGGCGCTGAAGGCGGTCTTGTTGGTGACCGTGACGCCACGCAGGTCCTCGGTGAGCCTGATGAAACCCTCGAAGTCGATCAGCACTACATGATCCATGCGGACGCCGGTCAGGTCCTCCAGCGTACGGACGGCCAGCGGTGCACCACCGAAGGCGAACCCCGCATTGATCTTGTTCTTGCCGTAGCCAGGGATGTTGACGTACATGTCGCGCGGAAACGAGATGATGTATGCCTTGTCCCGCTTGGCATTCAGGTGGACGACCAAGATCGTGTCGCTGCGGCCGTTGCCCTCGTTGCCGGGATCGCGGCTGTCCGAACCGAGCAGCACGTAGTTCAGCGTGCCGGTCTCCTGCGCCTCCTTCGGGGGACGTAGGGATGACTCGTCGGTGGGCAGCTCGACGCCTCGGTTGAGGTTCTTGGTCAGGCTACGTTCGATGGTCGCGGCGTAGATCAGACCAGCGCCTATGGCGACGACGAGCACCACGGCGACGCCGATCAAGATCTTCGGCAGGAGTCGGCGTTTTTTGGGCGTCGGTGCGTCGTCGTCTGGTCCCGACTCGCGCGTCACGGTGGCCTGGGTCATCAGCTTCCTTTGTCGGGGGAAGAGCACCGGCAGTCTATGCGGCGGTTCGGCTCGCTCCAGGCATTGGCGACCGATCGTTACCTGAGTTGCCGCTCGGCCGCTGCATGGTGCTGACCGTTACGATCCCTATATGTCACGCGCCGAGGAGGCTGCGCGTCGCGCCGAGCTTGCGGCAGCTCAGGAGCGCGCCGAATCACGACAGGCGCAGAAGCTCGTCGATGAGTTCGTTGCTACCGCCAAGGCCAAGGGCATTGCTCCCGGTCCGCTGCGCGCGACGCTGTATACAGGCCAGTCGGTGAAGACGGACAAGGTTGGCTGGTACCTCCGCAAGAACGAGAGTCTGGCGATCGGTGACGACGGTTCCTACTACGTGCTGACTGTTCCCGGCGGACTGCGGGAGCGTTTCTCCGGTGTGAAGCTGAAGCCGTCACCGCCGCCGTTGATCGTCGGAAAGGGTGGCCGGGACGGCGAGTCCGGTGACCTGGCCGACTTCCTCAAGTGGCGGCTTGAGGCGGGCTAGCTCCGGGTTCCCGGCTGCGCTCCTGTCGTACGTTTCGAAGGCTGTGCTGCGAAAACGTACGCATCGGGCCGGGATAAGCGGG
>JAJTCL010000452.1 GCA_021323255.1 Propionibacteriaceae bacterium
CGAACGGGGCGCAGTCGACGCTGGTCACCGACAGGGGGGTGGCCGAGATGCCCGCAATCGGTATCCGGTGTCCAGCCGGCACCGACAGAAGGACAGGCAATACTCCCAAGAACGCGGTCTCGCTCACGACGGCGTCGTACGACTCGCGCGCCAAGGCATCAGTGAACGCGTAGTACTGGCTTTGCAGTGGGCGGATGAACAGGCCGATGATGTCGTATCGCCCGGCTGCCAGCCCCCGAAATTGCTTTCGGCCGGGCAGCCAGGCGTCGAGATTCGCATCGTCGTAGTCGACCTCAGCCGGCAGAGGCCGGAACGTCATGGCATGTGACTCCACCGCTCCCCGATACTTTCGACCGGTCAGCATGGTGACCTGATGTCCACGAGAAACCAAGCCACGGCCGACCGTCAGCATCGGCGCCACGTGGCCATAGATCGGCGTGCTGGTCAGCAGGAAGTGAGACATGGGAAGCGTTCTGAGGCTACACACGCTCAGATCGGGGGAGTGCTCCAGCCGAGCGGACACGCAGCACTCCGGCCAGGCCCAATGCCACCACCGTCGCGCCCACCCGCCAGCGTCGTCGGCGGCGGCGTACCTGCACTGCATGCTCGCGGCGGATCGCGGGCGCCACCCCGACGACTGGGCGCGATGACAAGCGACTCAGCACATACGACCAGCCGTAGTAGTACCCGAAGGAGACGACCAAGGTGTAAAGCAGGCCTTGATTCATCCGCCGGGATGACGTGACCACGGCGTTGTTGGCATCCCAGGCGATCCGGCCCTGGCGTTTCAGTCGGCGCAGCAGGTCGACCTCGTCACCGCCTTGGGTAAGGGTGGTGTCGTAGCCGGCGAAGCCCGCACGGACGAAGGCGACATTAGTCGCAGTGACGTACGAACCATAGAGGCGGGAAGATGGCCGCCCACCAGGGTGGGTCCTGGTATCGACAGGGGCCGGCGACCGCGGTGACGTCGTCCGCGCGGAATCGAGCATCGAGACGGGTCAGCCAGTCGAACGGATGGACGGTGTCCGCGTCGGTAGATACCACGATTTCCCCGCGGGCATCCGAGGTGCCTCGCTGTCGCGCCGCGCAAACGCCGGGTTGCGGCTCGTGCAGCACCCGAGCGCCGTGGCGGCGGGCAATGGACGCGGTGTCATCAGTGCTGTTGTTATCCACGACGATCACTTCGTACGGACCCAGGAAATCCTGGTGGTGCAGGGACTTCAGGGCCGACTCGAGGTATCCGGCTTCGTTGTAGGCAGGTATTACGACCGAGAAGCGGTACGGGCCGGCGACGTCGTTTCCCATCACGGTCAGCCCGGCTCCGTGGCTGTCAGCGGTACCGACCTGATCAGCCACAGGCCAACCATGCTGAGGAGGACCAATGGCATCAGGCACCAAAAGACCGGCGTCAGGGCGTCGTTGTAGCTAGACACGATCGGCACTTTGAGGGCATCGGGATATTGAACCACCTGTGCTGGAGTCAGCGCGTAAGGGTCGAGCTGCGCGGCGGTTCCGCGCGGCACACGGTCAGCCAGGAAGGTGACCAGGCGACTCGTGAACATCGCCCCAACCACGGCCGAGCCGAGCGCGACCCCGATCTCGCGGAAGAAGCTGTAGGTCGCTGTCGCCGTGCCCACCTGGGACGGCGGGCAAGCATTTTGCACAACCAGGACCAAGATCTCCAGGGCGCATCCGATGCCCGCACCGAGCAGGAAGAGGTAGCTGCCGATCACCCGCAGCTCTGTCCCAACGGTGAGAGTCGAGAGCAGCGCCAACGCAACCGCGACGAGGGCACAGCCGACGACCGGAAGCCACACGTACTGACCGGTCCTCCGGACGATCTGCGCTGAGCCAGCGCTGGTCACCGCCAGTCCGGCGACCAAAGTGAGCATCACCAACCCTGCGCCGGTCGCCCCCAGCCCGTTGACCATTTGCAAGTAGGTCGGCAAGTACGCGATCGCGCCGAACATCGCCACCGCCATCACCAGACCGGCGATCGTCGCCGCTGTGAAGGTCCGATTCCGAAACAACGCCAACGGAATGATCGGCTCGGCGGCCTGGCGCTCAGCGGCGATGAAGGCCGCACTGGCCAGTACGGCGATGACGCTGATCGAGACAATGACAGGCGACCCCCAACGGTAGGCGACGCCGCCCCACGACGCCACCAAAACGATTCCCGTCACGGCGACGGTCATGGCGACAATGCCCGCGACATCAATACTGACCGATCTGACGCGCCGGGGGGCCGACGGGAGGAAAGCGGCGCCCGAGGCAATCGCTGCGGCGCCTAAAGGGAGGTTAATCCAGAACGCCCACCGCCAGCCGAGCCCGTCGGTGAGCCATCCGCCCAAGACGGGGCCGAGCATCGCCGACAGCGCAAACACTGCGCCCACGACGACCATGGACGCTGCGCGCTCACGGGCGGGGACGACGTCGGCGATGATGGCTTGGATCAAGATCAGCAAGCCGCCGCCGCCCAGCCCTTGAACGGTTCGGGCGACGATTAGCCAGGTCATGTCAGGGGCCAGGCCACCGAGCACGCTTCCGGCCACAAAAACCGACAACGCGGCGATGAACAACGGCTTGCGTCCCAGCAGGTCGCCGAACTTTCCATACACCGGCATCACCACCGTTCCCGCCAGGACGTAGGCGGTCGTCACCCACAACATGCGGTCCACCCCGCCGAGTTCACCGACGATGGTCGGGAGAGCGGTGGAAAACATTGTCTGATCCAGCTCCGCCAGCAGGAGACCAAGCATCAGCCCGATGAAGAGCAGGGGGGTCAACCGTTGGTTCGTCGGCGTGGTCGGGGTCGCGCTCAGCGGCGCTTCGCGGACGTGCATAAGAGGCGGTTCCGTCCGTTGGGCTGGGGTTCTAACGTGCAGGTTTTCGTTCCTGCGCGGTGGGACGGATGCGCCCGCGCCCGGCCAACTTGGCGCATCCGGGCGCTGGGTATGGGTGACAGGCGTCGCAAGGCAAGTTCACATCGATCAAGGAAATGCCCCTGCGGGCCCGCTTACGACCGTGCCTCGGCGGGGCTTGACTGTGGCCGCCGGCCGCATCACGGCACGGGAATGAACGAACTACTGGTGGGATACGCACGCGTATCAACAGAACAACAAGATCTCACCAACCCAGCGCGACGGCCTGCACGCGCACGGGGTCGGCGGCGACCGCATCTACGTCGACCACCGGCCTGACGGCACGAACCGGGACCGGCCAGGTCTTCGGCTGGCGCTCGCCGCCTGTCGAGCGGGCGACACCTTCGTGTGACGAAACTGGACCGGCTCAGCCTCGCAGCCGGCCTTTGGCTTTGGCGACCTGCATCCCTTCTCGGGTGCGCAGCCAGATCAGATCGGCCTCGCACTCCGCAACCATGCCGAGCACGTGGAACAGGTGCCGTCCGACGGGATCGGTGGGGTCGTGAATCCAGCCGCCGAGGCTGAGCTTGACGATTCGTCTGACTACACCCAAGCCGAACTCGCCGAACTCTTCGGCGTCGGCCGCTCGAGCGTCAATCCAACCCTTGTCGAGTGCGACCAGCCCCGCGGAACCGGAGCGACCCTTCGCGCACCTAGACCGGGGCTAGCGCCGAACCCGATCTCGGCTAGCGCCGAACCCGATCTCAGCTCAGCGCACGAGATGGTGTCAGCAGACAAACCGAGACTGGTGCTATGTCGCCGGCTCCTAGGAATCGGGCCGAACCGCGTCCACCAAGGATGCAGAACTCATTGCCTTCAGGGTCGGCGAGTACCACCCACGACGCGTCACGCTGTCCGACATCGGCCCGCCGAGCACCGAGGATAGGAAACGTTCGACTTCTGCGGTTGATCGACCAGACGGAAGTCAAGATCTGCAGCGGACGAGGCATCAGGCCTGTTGCCTCGCCGCGCCCGGCTGGATGGGCCCACACCATTTGGGGACAACCCAGCTGATCTTCTGGCGTCGGCTGAGCAGTTGTTGCGCCGGATCTGTGTGGTGGGTGCACCAGCGCGGCTGCTAGGTCTGAGGGCGCTCGTCGCCGAGCCGGTCTGGGAGGCGAATACCGGTGCCGGCGCCTGACCGCCGCACAATCGGCGAGCTACTGGCCGATAGTGACGCACTGGCCCGCGAGACGCTCCTCGACGCAAGGCCCGAAATCGCTCCGGCGATGGTACGAAGCTGGAATCAGCTGGTCGCGTCGGCGGCCCACCTATGGGCAGCGCTGCCGTCGCCGCCGGACGATATGTCGAAATCGGACACGATGGAAGGCCTGCGGCTTGTCGGGGAGGCGATCGCTCGCAGCGTTCGCGCCGGGCACTGGCCCGGGCACGGACCGACCGACGATCTCGTGACCGAGATTGCCGACAACCTTTCACGGGCGCGGCATCTGATCGAGCGCGACGGCCGCCCTTCCGGTCCGGCGACCGCGAACGGACACGCCGACACCCCAGATGTTCACGGCCAGGTGATGCACATCTTGTATGTCGCCGCACGCGGAACGGCTGTCGCACTCGGTGGGTATGTAACGGAGCTGCAGCACCGACTGGAGGCAGGCACCCGCCGACGACAACCAATGGCTGAGCGGCCAACCACCCTGGAGATCACCGAGGCGCAAAGCATGATCGCCCGCTTTAGCGGGTTCGAACAGCTCGCCGCGGCGTACATGTTTGTGGCTTAGCGATGCCGAGTCGCCGGCTGAGCCCTGGGGAGTGGGGCGAGGTATCGGTGTCGAGGTCGCCAGATGGCTTGCTGTACCGAGCGCGGGCTTGGTTTCGCGACTTCGATAGTGTGCGTCGGATGGTCGAGCGGGACGCGCGAACGGAATGGGCGGCCCGGACCGCGCTTGACAGCGCCTTGACGGAGCGGGCTCGACGGGGGCGCCGGG
>JAJTCL010000453.1 GCA_021323255.1 Propionibacteriaceae bacterium
GGGTTCGCGCCTTCGGCCCTGCGGTACTACGAGAACCTCGGGCTGATCACCTCGAGCCGCACCTCTGGGAACCAGCGCCGCTACGAGCGGGCGATGCTGCGGCGCTTGGCATTCATCCGCTCGGCGCAACGCGTCGGGCTGTCGCTGGAGGAGATCACCGAAGCCCTGCGGACCCTGCCAGGTAGTCGCACGCCGACCAAAGCCGACTGGACTCGCCTCTCCCACCAATGGCGCGGTCGGCTCAATGAGCAGATCGAAAGGCTGGAACGCCTTCGGGATCGCTTGGACAGCTGCATCGGCTGCGGTTGCCTCAGTCTGCAGAAATGCACACTGCAGAATCCCGACGATTACGTCAGCTCTCGCGGACCGGGTGCGGTTTACCTGGAGCCGTCCAAGGACTGACCGGCTGGTTAGACGCGAGTCCCTGCCGCCAGTGGGTCGGCTACGTTACCGACATGGTCAACAAGGTGGCAATGCTTACGGCCGGCGGTGTCGCACCGTGTCTTTCCTCAGCGATCGGCGGGCTGATCGAGCGCTACACCCAGGTCGCCCCCGACGTTGAGATCATCGCTTATCGATATGGCTATGAGGGCCTGCTGCAAGGTGATTCGATCACCGTGACGCCAGCGGTGCGAGAGAACGCCGCACTCCTTCACGGCTTCGGCGGATCTCCCATCGGAAACTCTCGGGTCAAGCTCACCAATGCCGCTGACCTGGTGGAGCGGGGCTTGGTTGCTGAGGGAGTGAATCCGCTGCAGGCCGCGGCTGACCGGCTGACGGCAGACGGCGTCGACATCCTGCACACCATCGGCGGCGATGACACCAATACCACCGCAGCTGATCTTGCTGCATTTCTGGCCAGCAGCGGCCACTCGCTGACCGTGGTCGGACTGCCCAAAACCATCGACAACGACATCATCCCGGTACGCCAGTCGCTTGGCGCCTGGACGGCGGCCGAGCAGGCATCGCGTTTCGCACAGAACATCATCGGCGAGCACAACTCCGGGTCACGGATGCTCCTCGTGCATGAAGTCATGGGTCGGCATTGCGGGTGGCTGACTGCCGGTACGGCACAGGCCTACCGAGAATGGCTTGACTCTCGAGCCTGGGTGCCGGATATCGGCCTCAGCCGAGAAGCCTGGGAGGTACACGGGGTCTACGTTCCAGAGGCGGTCTTCGATCTCGAGGTCGAAGCCCGCCGTCTGAAGGAGACGATGGATCGGATCGGCTCGGTGAACCTCTTTGTTTCCGAGGGCGCAGGCGTGGAGACGATCTTGGCCGAACTCGAGCGGTCTGGTGAGGAGGTCCCGAGGGATCCGTTCGGCCACGTCAAGATGGACAAGATCAACCCGGGTGCCTGGTTCGCCAGCAAGTTCGCCGAGCGGCTTGATGCCCGCAAGGTCATGGTGCAGAAGTCGGGATACTTCTCCAGGTCTGCAGCAGCCAACCAGCGCGACCTGGAGTTGATCAGATCCATGACCGACTTCGCGGTCGACGCCGCACTTCGCGGTGAGGCGGGCCTGGTGGGGCACGACGAGGAACGCGGTGATGAGCTCCGGGCAATCGAGTTTGACCGGATCAAGGGCGGCAAGCCGTTCGACATCGGCACCCCCTGGTTTTCCGCGTTGTTGGACAGCATCGGCCAACCCAGCGCCCAACTCGCCGCTGCGCACTGACCTTTCCCCGGCCTGCACCCTGTGCCTGTCGAAGGGCGTCATCGACAGGCTCCCGCACGTCGTCGCGATCCTCAGGTTTTCTTTCGGCCGCGTACCACAGCCGAGAAGGCGTACGCCAGCGCTGCGCCCAATCCAACTCCGGTCGCGGCTCCGGTGACGTAGCCAGCGCCCATGCCCACGCGTACCGAACGTGCGGCCACAGCTTCCGGCACCACGTTCGGTTTCACATCCTCAGTCGGTTGAGGTTCAGACGTCGGCGCAGTACTCATCTCTTGGTCCTCTTCCTCCTCGGGAGGCACCGGAATGGCCTCGTGCTGCGCCGTAGCGATCCAAGCGGCGACGAACAAGACGAGCTGGGCAAAGAGGTTGAAGAACAGCATGAGTACGATCACTGGCCCGAAGATCACCGCAGCGGGATTGCCGCGAAAGGCGCTGATCACGTAGCTGGCCACGAATTGCAGAGCCACAAGGGCGATCGAACCCAGCAGTGCCCCTCGGCGTACCACGGACCACGGCTCGCGGGTCTCCGGTAGCACCGTGTACAGATACATGAAGATCAGCCAGCCGGCGCCGATCGAGATGACGATCGAGCTCAACCGAAGGAGTGGCGCTATCCAAGGTTGGTCACTGAGCCCAAGCCACCCGACAACCGTGTTCGCAAGGGAGGTAGA
Organism: Propionibacteriaceae bacterium; assembly: GCA_021323255.1. Taxonomy (GTDB): domain Bacteria; phylum Actinomycetota; class Actinomycetes; order Propionibacteriales; family Propionibacteriaceae; genus Microlunatus. The sequence continues at coordinate 2,348 of JAJTCL010000453.1, forward strand.
CAATGACGCGAGGCCGAACATCACGGCCATACCGATAACCAGACCGGCCAGGAGGACGAGGTTGCCGAGCGTCTTGATCACAATGTTGACCTTTTGGGGCCGAAGGTCGAATCCGGGTCGCCACTGGGTGCGCACCGCATTCTTCAAGTGGCCCATCCATTTGGCGCCGGTGTAGAGGGCGACAAC
>JAJTCL010000454.1 GCA_021323255.1 Propionibacteriaceae bacterium
GTGCAGCATCGCTGCATTGACCTCAGGCTCCTTCGACCTCATTTGCACGACAACTCCGCCGAACAATGCCGCGAAGCCGATCACGTGAAGGAGCACCAATATCTGGTGCGCGATCTGCATGGCCCGACACTAATGGCAGTTTCGATTGTGCTCTTCTCACGCGGCCTCCAGGGAGCTGGTGTCGTCGTCACTCTTCGCGAAACGACCGAAGTGGACCGTTGACTGCGTCCGGAAGCGTTTCGCTCACTGGTGCACTCATCGTTCCTCCACACAGCTCGCCGCTGGGGCTGGTGCTCGCTACGCTCGCGCCCTTTGTCTAGATCACCAGCGGGCGCCTACCGACGCTCGCAGAGCGGTTCGTTGGGATTCCTAAACGAGCCGGCGGTCGGTTGCCCAGCGAGTGAGTTGATGGCGGTTGGACAGCTGCAACTTACGCAGCACGCTGCTGACATGCGTCTCTACGGTCTTGATCGAGATGAACAACTCTTTCGCGACCTCCTTGTAGGCATAGCCCCGGGCAATCAGCCGGAGCACCTCACGCTCCCGCTGGGAGAGTCGGTCAAGATCTTCGTCAACCGTGGCAAGATCAATTGACCCGGAGAAGGCATCCAGCACGAACCCCGCCAGGCGGGGCGAGAACACCGCGTCGCCCTCGGCAACTCGGCGGATCGCATCGATCAATTCGCTACCGCTGATCGATTTCGTCACGTAGCCGCGGGCACCCGCACGGATCACGCCAATGACATCCTCGGCCGCGTCGGACACTGAAAGGGCGAGGAACTTCTGATCCGGATTCTTCTCGTGCACCTTGCGGATGACTTCGACGCCGCCCCCGCCGGGCAGGTGCACATCCAGCAACACCACGTCCGGCTGAGTATGGAGGATGACGGCGATGGCGCGATCGGCGTCAGCCGCCTCGCCGACAACGGCCACGGATCGGCCGATTTCAGCTTTCACCCCGGTACGGAACATGGCATGGTCGTCGACGATGACCACCCGATAAGGACCGCGCTCGGCAGGTGCGCTCGGGACACTGGCTTCGCTGGTCGTCGGCCGCAGGCCAGGCTGGTCGGGTCTGTCGTTCATCTCTTGATCTCCAGTCGTACTTCGGTGCCGTCGCTCGGCCCAGAGCGGATTGTTGCGCTGCCGCCATGCCGTGCCATGCGATCGATGATGCTGCCCTTGACGCCCATACGGTCATCAGCTACCGCGTCCACATCGAATCCGTGACCGCGGTCTCGGACGAAGACCTCGACAGACTCCTCATCGACCTCGGCATAGACATCGATCTTCCCGGCGCCAGAGTGCTTGGCGGCGTTGACCATCGCTTCGCGCGCCGCGCGTACCAGCGCCTGGATCTCCTCGGAGGTGTCGCAGTCGCCGACCATCACCAGCTCGACGGGAACGCCCCGCTCGTCCTCGACCTCGGCGGCAGCCGCTGTCAGTGCGGCCTTGAGCGTCGCTTCATGCAGTTCGTCGCCGTACAGCCAGTTGCGCAGCTCTCGCTCTTGGCGGCGGGCCAGCTGCTGCACCGCCTTGGGGTCGTCCGCCTGCCGCTGGATCATGGCGAGAGTTTGCAGCACAGAGTCATGCAGGTGGGCAGCCATGTCCGCACGGGCATCTGCTCGGACCTTCTCAGCGCGCGCCTGGTTGAGTGCTGAACGTGAGCGGTGCAGCCACGGTGCAAGAACGATCGCCAGACCGGCGAGCGCAAGCATGGTCATGGCCATGACTTCGGGCAAATTGGCAATCTGGCCCTGTTGGGCGATCACGATGCCGAATGCTGCGCCGACCAGCCCCAGACCCACGATCACCCGGACCAGCGCGGGCCAGCCACCGCGAGCGACGAACGGAGCTAACCAAGCCTTGCCACCGGCTTCCTCCCGCCAGCGCTTCTGCTGCTCGGTGTCGGCCTGGCGCCAGACCAGCGCGGCTCCAGCGCAAGCAAAAGCCACAGGCCAGAAGAGCTGAGAGCTGATACCCAGGCCGGTGTTCTGCATGATCAACAGCAGCCCAACGCCTAAAGCGATGAGCGCCAGCAGCATGCCCCAGTCAATGCGACGCTTGGGCTTGCTGGGGTCGCGCATGCCTGCCCGGCCCGCCGACTCCAGACCTGGAGCCTTGACAGTTGATTCCGGCGGCAGCAACAACCACAAGGCGCCGTACGCGATGACCCCAAGAAACTGGAAAGTCGCCAAAGCTACGAAGGCGATCCGCACCGCCAGCAGCGGCCAGCCGAGATGCCTGGCCAGTCCGGTACAGACTCCTCCCAGCCAGGCCCCCTCCACCACTCGCGTAGCCCGAGGATTGTCGTCGGTAGCTGCGTGATCGGAGTCCGACACGCCGTCTTTCGCGGGCGATACCCCGGTCGGCTGCGCTGGCTCACTGGGACCAGAAGGCGAACCGTCCACGATGGCGGTCGCGTCGTGCGGGGGCGAGATCGCGGAACCGGCAATGTCAGGCTCGAGATGGCTCGAGTCCGTGGCAGTCATGATGTTCTACCCTCACACGCGTATCGGCGTACGACCAGC
>JAJTCL010000455.1 GCA_021323255.1 Propionibacteriaceae bacterium
CCGCACCGATCCGATGTCGAGTGAGATCGCGCTGCGCATCTCGCCAGCGCCGCTGCCGGTGATCAATTCGGTCGAACCGCCGCCGATGTCCATGACCAGAACCGGCTCTCCTTCCGGAGTGACGCGGCTGAGAGCTCCGATGAAGGACAACCGCGCCTCGGTTTCACCGCTGATCACGTCCGGCAGCACCCCCAACCGCTGCTTGATGCCAGCGAAGAAGCTGTCACGGTTCTTGGCATCCCGCGTCGCCGACGTCGCCACGAAGTGCACCTTCTCGACAGGCACGCTCGCTTTCTTGATCAATTCCGCGTAGTGGTCAACAGCCGCGAACGTCCGCTGCAAGGCGTCGGGATGGAACTCACCGGAGGCATCGACGCCTTGGCCTAGCCGTACGATCTCGAGCCGCCGGTCCAGATCCCTCAAACCGCCGGAGCCGTCGGGCTCGGCGATCAACAAGCGAATCGAATTTGTCCCACAGTCGATGGCGGCAACGTGCGTCATGACCCCTCCTCTAGGCACGGGCGAGTCCAGAAGTGGCCGACGGCCTGCACTGCCTCGTCACCGAGCGGGTTGACCCCGGTTCCGGCGGCAAGCGCATGAGCGACCAGCGCGTGCAGACACTTCACCCGATCGGGCATGCCGCCCGCACTGATCCCCGCGATTTCGGGCACCGAATCCAGCCGCTCCCGTTCAGTCAGATAGTGCTCGTGGGCTCGCCGATGGGCCAGTGCAAGATCATGATCAGCGCTCAGCCGCTGATTCATCTCAGCCATCAGTCCCTGCGACTCCAGCGACGAGCAGACCCCAACGGCTCGCGGGCAGGTGAGGTAATACGTGGTGGGGAACGGCGTACCGTCCGGCAGCCTGGGCCGGGTGACGACCACCGCGGGCTTGCCGCATGGACAGCGGTACGCGATGCCGGCTATGCCACGTGGCGGTCGCTGCAGCTGTGCGGTGATCACCGACTCATCGGCGGCGGTCATGGGTTCGAGCACGGTCGTATTCTCTCAACCGGACAGAGTTGAATGCTCGTGCTGCGAGCGTCGGGAATCGCGCGCCGGCGCACGGAGGAGAAGCGAGCAGAGGCGTTCTATCCTCTGCGAGCGACGACGACGGCGGCGGACTCACCGCGCGATGCGCGAGCAGCACACAAACAAAGGGGGCTCGGGCGACATGGATGACCGCACCGGTGTGGCGGTGGTAGGCAGCATCAATGCCGACCTGGCGGCCTTCGGCTCCCCACTGCCGCGGCCCGGTGAGACGGTCATCGGCACCGACTTCTCCCTGGGGCTGGGTGGCAAAGGCGCGAACCAAGCGACTGCGGCGGTACGCGCGGGTGCGCCGACCTACCTGATCGGCGCTGTGGGCGATGACTTCTTCGGCGGTCTCACGCGGGACGCCCTAGCCGAGGAAGGCGTGGACGTCACGGCAGTCCGGATCGTAGACGGCCTGACTGGCATTGCTCATATCCGGGTGGATGCCGTCTCTGCCCAGAACGACATCATGATCATTCCCAACGCCAACCACCAGCTGAACGCCGACGAGGTCGAGGCCTCACTCCGATCGTTGCGTGATCACGTCTCCGTCGTGCTGGTGCAGCTGGAGATCCCTCTCAGCGTCGTGCAGCGGGTGGCTGAGGTCTGTCAAGATTATCAGCTGCGACTGATACTGGATCCGGCACCGGCGCAACCACTACCGCCACAGGTGTGGCCGGGTGTCTTTGTGGTCAAGCCGAACGAACTCGAGGCGGAGGCGCTCACAGGCATTCCAGTCACGGATCACCGTTCGGCCGAACAGGCAGCAGGATGGTTCCTCGACCGCGGTGTCAGCGTTGCCATGATCACTCGCGGCGCCCATGGCGTCATCCTCGTCGGGCCCGACGGCGCCGCGGAATATCCCGCTTTCCCAGCAGCGCCGGTGGATACGACTGCGGCCGGTGACGCGTTCTGCGGCGCACTTGGTGCCAGCCTGGCTAGCGGTGCCCTGCTTGCGGACGCGCTGAGGCGAGGCCTTGCCGCTGGCGCATTGGCAGTCACCGTCCGAGGAGCCAGCACGAGCCTGCCGGCAGCAGAGGCGGTTGATGCCTTCCTAGCAGCGCAACGCTGACAACTCGGAGTTAGCGATTCGGCGGGGTCTTGACGGTGATCGTTTTCTCCTTGATCTCGGACTTGACCGGCGCCGGCCGATCTGCGGCCTGCACTGAGCCCCAGAGCTTGGACCACCACGCATCTTGCGCCGGCTCATCGGGCATCGTTTCCGCGGTGATCTTTGCTCCGCCGCCGAGCGGCTTGCCGTCCGCGCCCACGACGGTGTAGCCGGTCTCGCCCGGCACCACCCAACCCAGCCGATCTCTGGCCTGGGTCCTGACATAGGTTTCATCGCCCCAGCGGGCCAATTCGCCTTGCAGTTCACGAATCCGCTGTTGACGCTCCGTGATCTCCGCGTTGGTGGAGGCGATCTCATGGGCCTGAGCAAAGTAGATGCGCAACGATGTGGCGTACGAGATCGTCAAGATCAAGAGCACCACGGC
>JAJTCL010000456.1 GCA_021323255.1 Propionibacteriaceae bacterium
GCTGCCGCGCTGGACACGCCGTGGTGCAGCGCCTCTAGAACTGCGCTGTTGAAGGCTGGGATGTCGTCCGGCTTGCGGCTAGTGATCAAGTTCCCATCGACCACGACCTTCTCATCCACCCACTCGCCACCGGCGTTGCGAATGTCGGTCTGCAGACTCGGCCACGAGGTGAGCCGCTTGCCCCGCACGACATCCGCCTCAACCAATGTCCAGGGGGCATGGCAGATTGCTGCGACCGGCTTGCCGGACTCCACGAACTCCCGGACGAATGCCACCGCGTCTTTGTCGGTCCGGAGTTGGTCGGGATTGGCGACGCCTCCCGGGAGTACGAGCGCGTCGAAGTCAGAGACCTTTGCCTCGGACACGACGAGATCAACGGGCTGCGTTTCCGCCTTGTCCAGGTGCTCGAACAGCTGGACCTTTCCCTCCTGTGGACTTATCAGCACGGGCTCGAGATCGGCCTGTTCCACCGCTGTCCACGGCTCGACGAGTTCTGCCTTCTCGATGCCCTCGGCAGCCACTAGGAATGCAATCCTCTTTACCTCGCTCATGAGACCAAACTAATCGGCCGAACGCGATCCGGCGCGCTGGGCTGTTACGACCGCCGCTTCCCGAGAGGCCTACCAAGATTGACTCCTTGGCTGTGGCCGGTGTAGTAGCCGAAGGCCTCGATCGGCGTGTAGCCGGCGGAGCCGTACACGGCAACTGCCGCCACCTGCGGGTACGCAGTCTCCAGGCTCACAGGGCGACCGGCTTTCCGGTGCGAGCTGACTCATAGACGCCGGTGATGATCGCGATGGATTGCCGGTTGGTCTTCAGATCGACCCGGACGGGCTCTTTGCCAGCCAGTGCGGCCAGAAAGTTCTCGTATTGGCGGCGATGCGCCAGCGGGGAGAGGCCGCCCGCAGTGCTGCCGGCAGTCGGGCCGGTCTGCTCCGTCAGGTCGTAATTCTCGACCTGATTGATCGAGTCCGACGCCGAGCCGTACGACCTTTCTGCAGCGCCGCTGCCCTGCGGCGTCGTGTGGATGAAGGTCAAAAGATCATTGTCGATCACGATCGAGCCTTGATCACCGTGCACGTGCAGCCGAGCGCTGAGCCCGGGGTGCGCGGCGGTTGTGGCATGCAGGACACCCAGTGCGCCACTTTCGAATCGCACCACCGCCACGGCCACGTCCTCCACTTCGATCCGTTGGTGGGCGAGTGTGTCGGTGTAGGCAAATACCTCGACCGGGCGGCCCATCGTCGCCACCAGCAGGTCGACGGTGTGTACGCCCTGGTTCATCAAGGCGCCGCCACCATCGAGCTCCCAGGTGCCTCGCCAGTCGCCGGAGTCGTAATAGCTCTGACCGCGCCACCAGTCGATCGCGGCGATGCCGGTGGTGAGACGTCCCAGCTCGCCTTTCTCGATGGCGGCAAGCGCAATCTCGGTTGACGGGTCGAATCGATGTTGGGAGATCACCGCCACCAACGTTCCGGCCTTGCGTTGCGCCTCGATGATCTGATCAGTCTTTGCCACCGTGGTCTCAGCAGGTTTCTCGATGATCACGTGCTTGCCAGCCTGCAACGCCTCGATGGCCACCTCACCGTGGCGGCCGGTGGGCGTACACACCACCACAATGTCTATGTCAACCGCGGCAAGGGCATCGGTGAGGGAGGTGAACACTTTGCCACCGCGGTCGGCGGCTAATCGTTCGGCCCGGTCGGGGTGGGTATCGACCACCGCCGCCAACTCGACCCGGTCGGCCAGCTCGCTGATCACTTGACCATGTACGGCACCGATGACACCTGCGCCTACTAAGGCAATCTTGGCTCGATCGTTCGCATCGGGAGCGGTGGCGCTCATGCGTACGCGATCCCTTCGCTGGTCAGGATGTCGGTGAAGGCCTTCCAGGACTGGGTGAAGAGCTCCGGGCCGGAGTGCACGCGCTTCGAGCTGACCTCCCCCAGGTGCGGCTCCAGGGAGAAGAAGCCATCGAAACCGTCGGCGCGCAGCGCGCGGACCGTCTCGACGACCTCACCGTCGCCCGCGCCAGCAACCACGACCGTCCCGTCCGCCAGCAGCGCGTCTTTGATCTGGATGTAGCTGACATGTGGGCGCAACATGTCATATCCCTCGGTGAACGGCCGCACTCCAACCTGAACGAAGTTGGCCGAATCCCAAGCAAGTCGCAGCTGGGGTGCCGACACCGTGGTGACGATGTCTAGGCAGCGACGAGGGATATCGCCATAGATCTCCTTCTCGTTCTCGTGCACCAAGATCACGTCCTGGCCCGCGGCCACCTCGGCTAACGCGCTCATCCGGCTGAGGACCTCATCGCGGCAACTGTCCGGGTCGGTGCCGGCTGGGATGAAAAACGAGAAGATTCGGATGTACGGAGCCTCCAGAGCGTGGGCAACGTCAACGGCGCGCTGCATTCGCTCCAGGTGAGGTGGAAACTCGTCGTCGATGGAGATCTTGCCGATTGGGGAGCCGATACTGGAAACCTTCAGCTGGTACTCCGCGAGAGTCTCCCGC
>JAJTCL010000086.1 GCA_021323255.1 Propionibacteriaceae bacterium
TTGACCTCAGCGAGTTGGTCGAGAGTATCGATCCCCTCGACGCCCAGATGGTCGGCACTGATGTTGGTCACAACCGAAACGTCGTTGTAAGCGACTCCGACACCGCGGCGCAAAATCCCGCCACGCGCCGTTTCCGTGACCGCCAACTCCACCCCTGGATGGCGCAGCACCCGGCCGGCACCGCCAGGCCCGGAGAAATCGCCTGCCTCTACCAGGTCACCGTCGATGTACACGCCGTCCGTGCTCGACCAGCCCACTGACAACCCGGCCTGGCGCGCGATGTGTCCGATCATGCGTGCTGTGGTGGTCTTGCCGTTGGTACCGGTGATCGCAACGACGGGGATTCGGGGCCGAATCAGCCGGGGAGCGGAGCCCAGCGGCGCCACGGTGAGCGCAGTGCCTTCGGTATTGATCATCTCTGCTACAGCTACGGGTCCTGCAGCGAGGCTGTCCAGCACTCGCGCCAGCCCGTACGCCAACGCCTCGGCCCGGCCTGAGTTGCGCCATGGGTAGGCCACCACCAGCTCGCTCACCGGCTTTCCAGCCCGGGTACGTACCGCCAACCTGGTCACGCCTCCGATCCGGGCCAGCCGGCGGACGATCTGGGTCACCAGACGTATCGCGAATCGCTGCCGGAACACCGAGCCTGGCGCCCCGGGACGCACCATCCCCAAGCCCAGCTCGGTGCCGAGATCGCGGGCATTGGCAGTGGGCAGTCCAAGCAGTTCAGTGAGGTCGAGTGTCACCTTCGTCGCCGGGCGTGGAAAATACAGGTTCGGGCCGTCAAGAAGGCGAAGTGCGATGAGTGAGCGGGCAGCGGGTGCGGTGGTCATCAACGCCGTCAGGCGCCAGTTGAGTGCAGGCCGCCATCCACATGGATCATCTCCCCGGTGGTCTTGGGAAAAAAGTCGCTGAGCAGGGCAACGACGGCCTTGGCAGTCGGAGTCATATCTTTCGGATCCCAGCCCAGCGGAGCTCGCTGGCCCCATACTTCGTTGAAGGCGTCGGCGCCACTGATCGCCCTCTTGGCCAGCGTCTCAAGCGGTCCCGCAGCCACCAGATTGACACGAATCCCCTGTGGTCCGAGATAGCGAGCCAGATAGCGACTGGTGCTCTCCAGCGCCGCCTTGGAGACGCCCATCCAGTCATAGACCGGCCAGGAGACGGTCGCGTCGAAGGTCAGTCCGACGACCGAGGCCGGCTCGGCCAGCAGCGGCTTGCAGGCCATTGTCAATGACGCCAGCGAGTAGGCCGAGACCTGCAGCGCGGTACTGACGTCGGACCACGGCGTATTGAGGAACTTGCCACCGAGCGCCGTCTCCGGATTGGCGAAGGCAAGCGAATGGACCACCCCGTCAAGCCGGTCGAGATGTTCTCCCAGCTGTGCGGGCAAACCCGCCAGATGATCATCGTTCGTGACGTCGACCTCGAGCAGTAGCGGGATCGGATCGAGCTTCTTGATCACCCTGGCGGTCAGGTTCATAGCCCGGCCGAAGTTGGAGACCACGACCGTGGCTCCCTCCAGTTGGGCGATCTGGGCCACATGGAAGCCGATGGAGGTGTCCAGCGTGACGCCCGCGACCAGGATGTTCTTGCCCTCGAGAATGCCCACAGATGTCCCTTCTGCCGTCGGTGATGGTGTCCTGTCGTCGCTCAATGGCCCATGCCAAGGCCGCCATCGACGGGAATGACCGCCCCGGTGATGTAGCCGGCAGCGTCGCTAGCGAGAAATTCGACCGTCCCGGCAATGTCGTCTACCGAGCCGAGCCGTCCCAGTGGAATCTGCTCGGCGTATTTCTTGACCAGGTCCTCCCCGAGTTCGGCGGTCATGTCCGTTTCGACGAAACCCGGAGCTACCACATTCGCGGTTACCCCACGCGATCCAAGTTCGCGGGCCAGCGAGCGCGCCATCCCCACGAGTCCGGACTTCGAGGCCGCATAGTTGACCTGTCCCGCCGAGCCCATCTGTCCGACCACCGAGGAGATGAAAACGATCCGGCCGAATCGGCCACGGATCATGGGTCGGGCGGCCCGCCGCGCTACCCGGAACGCCCCGGTCAAGTTGGTGGCAATCACCTGATCCCAGTCCTCATCTGACATGCGCATCAGCAAGGTGTCCCGGGTGATCCCGGCATTCGCGACCAGCACCTCGACAGTCCCGATGGCCGACTCGACCTGGGCGAACGCCGCTTCCACCTGGCCCGGATCGGTTACGTCACACTGCACTCCGACAACACCCTGCGGCACGTCCCCACTGCGGTAGGTGGCCGCGACGCGATGCCCGGCCTGGGCGAGCCGCACGGCAATGCCCTGGCCAATTCCCTTGCTGCCACCGGTCACCAAAACCACCCGCGATGGATTCACTCAGGTCACGCTACCGAGTACTCCAGATCGTTAGCGAGGAGGCGTAGGCTGACGTGGTGACCGATGGCGGGATGGACACTCACACCCGAACAATCGCCGAGTCGGGCCGCAGAGGCTCAACCCCGCTGATCACCGATGCCCGCATGGCGACGAGCGAGGAGATGTCGTCTCGGATCCGCCGGTACACGATCACCATGGCCTTCCGCGCCGCCTGCTTTATCAGCATGATCTTCGTGTCTGGCGCCTTCCGCTGGGTGCTGTTCGCCTGCGCAGTGGTATTGCCGTTCATCGCCGTCATCGCCGCGAACCAGGTCAACCAGCATTTTCGCTCCGGCAAGATGACCCACGCCATGCCGAGCGACCGCCCGCAGCTCACCACCGGTCACGATGACGAGCCGGTCGACAACGAGGTTTTCGAGGAGGACGGCAGTCGACACCGGCCGAATGAGCGTGTCGGCTAGTGTCGACCCGCTTCCCGATGATCCTGAAGGCCTGATCTGCTCGGCTCGGGGCTGCCGGCAGCCCGCCTCGTACGACCTGCAGTGGAACAACCCAAAGATCCATGCGGCTGATCGTCGTAAGCACTGGCTTGCCTGCGATGATCATCGCGAGTCCCTGGGGCGATTCCTCTCAGCACGTGGATTCCTGAAGGAAGTGCTTCCCCTCTAGCCACCGATTGCCGACATGGGCCGATCGGGCTGCAGGAAGCTCGGATCGTTGATGCCGTGACCGGGCTGCTTGTTGGCAACAGCTGCTACCCAGAGGGCGGCAATCTCGGAGTCGCTCGCGCCGCTGCGTAGTGGCGTCCGCAGGTCGGACTCGGTACGCGCGAAGAGGCAGTTCCTGATCTGGCCGTCGGCCGTCAGCCGGACTCTGTCACAGGTGCCGCAGAACGGCTTCGAAACGGCTGCGATGATGCCAACCGAATAGCCGGTGCCCACCACCCGGAACAGTTCCGCCGGTGCGCTCCCCCGAGTGAGCGCATCCTCGGGGTCCTCCACCAACTCGACGTGCTGGCTGAGGTTTTGCTTGATCTCGGCAGCGGTGATCATTCCGTCGCGCTGCCAACCGTGCTGCGGATCGAGGGGCATCTGCTCGATGAACCGCAGCTGGACCTGTTCGGCCATCGCCCAGCGCAGCAGGTCGAACGCTTCGTGATCATTGACCCCGCGCAGCAACACAGAGTTGATCTTGACCGGATTGAGCCCTGCCTCCCGTGCGGCAGCGACCCCGGCTAGCACGTCAGGCAGCCGCGGCCGATGGGCCAGCTCGGTAAAAGTACCCGGGTCGAGTGTGTCCAATGAGATATTGATCCTCTTCAACCCGGCCGCAGCCAGCTTCTCGGCGCGCGCAGCCAGGCCGATCCCATTCGTCGTCAGGGCAATCTCAGGCGCAGGCGAGAGCGCCGCGATATCAGCGACCAGTAGCTCGAGGTTCTTGCGTAGCAACGGTTCACCGCCGGTGAGCCGCACTGTCGTGATGCCCAGCCGTGCAACGCCAATCGTGACCAGCCGCAGAATCTCTTCATCTGTGAGCACATCGGCACGAGGCAGCCAATCGAGCCCCTCCACCGGCATGCAGTAGGTGCAGCGCAGATTGCACCGATCGGTAAGCGAGATCCGCAGGTCGGTTGCCACTCGACCGAAGGCGTCCGCAAGCACCATTTGATCAGGCTCTACCGGCTCCGCGCTTGCGGAAACGGAGTGACGCAAGCGTGGAAACGGAAGCAGCGTGGTCATGCGTGGAGTCTAATTTGCTCGTTCGTCGATCAGATGATCCGCTCAGGATGGGTGTAGACGTTCATCGTTTCGCCGCGGACGAATCCGACCAGCGTGAGCCCGGCCTCTTCGGCCAGTTCCGCCGCCAGCGAGCTGGGAGCCGAGACAGCAGCCAATACTGGAATGCCCGCCAGCACCGCCTTCTGGGTGAGCTCGAAGGACGCCCGTCCCGAGACGGCCAAGATCATCTGACGCAGCGGGAGCAGCTGGTGTTCGATGGCCCAGCCGATGACCTTGTCCACGGCGTTGTGCCGGCCGACATCCTCGCGGACGCACAGCATCTCCGAATTCAGGCCGAGCAGTCCTGCTGCATGCAGCCCACCGGTGCGGTCGAATGCTCGCTGTTGCTGTCGCAGCCGCAGCGGCGCCGCAAGAACCAGCTCAGCCGCGACCCGGAGCTCGCGGTCCACCCCGTACGGGGATTCGCGCAGCACCTGGTCGATCGAGGTCGTGCCGCAGACACCGCAGGCACTTGTCGTCATGACGTTGCGCCGGGGGGCTGCTAGCGCGGCGATCTGCGACGCAAGGGTCACGTCCAACACGTTGTAGCTATTGATCCCGTCAGCATCGGACCCGGCACAGTAACGGGCAAGAAGGACCTCGGAGCGGTTGGTGATGATGCGCTCGCTGTAGAGCAACCCCCGTGCCAGGTCAACGTCGTGCCCGGGCGTGCGCATGGTAACCAGGTACGGCTCGCCGTTCAGGCGAATTTCCAGCGGCTCCTCAACGGCCAAGCTGTCGCTACGCCGAATGACCTCTCCCGGTCCTACCCGTAGTACCGCATGGTGCCGGGTTACTCGTCCCATGAGATCATCCTGGTCCATACGATCAAGTCAGGGCCGAACAACCTCCCTCGGCCGAGGAGCACGCGCACTTATGGAACTCAAGGAATGGCTGACCACCTTGTCAGGCGAGCTGAAGACCAGCGACGTCACTATGGACGACGACGCAGTCAGGACCGTTTTGGACCTAGCTCGGGATTCCGCGCATGAAGTGGAACGGGTAGCCGCACCACTCACCACTTTCTTGGTCGGTATTGCCGTCGGGCGCGGGGCCGCATTGGGCACGGCTGCGGCGACGGCCACGGCGCTGCTGCTCAACGAAGACTCAGCCGACTAGCCTGGCTCCGTGCGCCGCTTGTGGCTCCGCTGGGCACTGCTGATCGTTTTCGTTGCCCTGCTCGGTGTTGCCTTCGTCAGCCTGGGCAACTGGCAGCTCGACCGGTTGGCTCAGCGCAGGGAGCGCAACGCCACAACGATCACCAACGAGCAGAAACCAGTTCAGCCCTACGAGCAGGTCTTCACTCATCCGATCACTGACGCGGATCAGTGGCAACGGGTGGAAGCCAGGGGCACCTTCGACGCAGACCACCAATTCGTCGTGCGCTACCGCAGCAATGGTGGTGCTGACGGCTACGAGGTCCTGACACCGCTGCGCACTGCCAGTGGCGCCGTACTGGTCGATCGTGGTTTCATCCCGCTGGAGCGCGGCACCCGCATCCCCTCGGTGGCCCCGGCGCCGCCGACTGGCGAAGTGACCGTGGTGGGACACGTACGGCGCAACGAAAGGGGGCGGCGAGCGGCGACCGCTCCGGCCGGCAATCAGGTGCGCTTGATCAACTCAGACGCCATCGCAGTCACGCTGCCCTATGAGATCGAGTCGGGCTACATCGGCCTCCTTACCGTGCAGCCCGAACAGCAGGGCGGCTTTCAGCCGATCCAGCTGCCAGATCTGTCTGAGGGCCCGCATTTCTGGTACGCCGTGCAGTGGTTCCTGTTCACCGCCATCGGCGTAGCCGGAATCGTTGTCTTCATCAGGGGTGATCTGCGAGCCCGTCGTGAAGAGCGTGAGGATGCCGTCGCAGCTCAATCGAGGGTGTGAGGAGCCGATCATGGATCTTGGGCTGACGGACCGTGCGTTCCTGGTGACTGCGGCCAGCAGCGGGCTTGGGCGAGCAACGGCTGACCAGCTCGTCGCCGAGGGGGCGCGAGTCGTGCTGGTCGCTAGGCGGGCCACCATACTGGCCGAAGCAGTCAGCCAGATGGGGCCGGACCGGGCGGTCGCGCTCCCGGCCGACCTCACTGATCCCAAGACTGCAGAGACGGCCTGCGCTCTGGCACTGGACACCTTCGGTCGGCTCGATGGCGCGCTGATCAGCGTCGGCGGGCCACCCGCAGGATCCGTGCTGGGCACCACCGAGGAGCAGTGGCGCAGTGCGTTCGACTCGGTCTTTCTGGCAGCCCTGCGGGTCTGTGGCGCGGTGATCAGGCATGGCACAGCCAATGACTTGTGTATCGCCTGGGTGCTGTCGACATCTGCCAAGGCGCCCGTCCCGGGGCTGGCGACCTCGAACGGCCTGCGTCCAGGGCTGGCCATGCTGGTCAAGCAGCTGGCTGACGAACTCAGCCCCCAAGGGACACGAGTGATCGGCTTGATGCCAGGTGCCATCGAGACCGAGCGGGCCCAATACCTCAACTCGCTCAAGGACCATCCCGCAGCCGCGCGAGCCAGTGCCGAGGCAGCGATTCCCTTGCGCCGCTACGGCCAACCCGAAGAGTTCGGGCGAGTTGCAGCCTTCCTGCTCTCCCCCGCAGCGTCTTATCTGACCGGTTCAGTGATTCCGGTTGAAGGCGGGGCCCAACGCGGACTTTGATCAAACTGGGTGCGGTACAGCTCGGCATACAGCCCGCCCTCGCTCATCAGCTCCTCGTGCCGGCCGCGCTGCACAACCCGACCCTGATCGATGACGATGATCAAATCGGCATTGCGGATCGTCGACAACCGATGCGCGATGACGATGCTGGTCCGCCCCTCCATCGCCAGATCCAGTGCTTGCTGCACTGCTACTTCGGATTCAGAGTCGAGATGTGCGGTGGCCTCGTCCAGCACCACAATCGGCGGGGCTTTGAGCAGCAACCGGGCAATGGCGAGACGCTGCCGCTCGCCACCGGACAACCGATAGCCGCGCTCCCCCACCACTGTGTCCAAGCCGTCGGGGAGACTCTCGACAAGAGTCTTGAGCTGTGCGGCCTGCAACGCCTCCCACACCTGCGCATCACTGACATCAGGCTTGGCGTATTGCAGATTGGCACGAATGGTGTCGTGGAACATGTGCGCGTCCTGGGTGACGTAGCCAACCTTGGCGCGCAGCGAATCCTGCTTCAACTTCTTGACATCGGTGCCGGCCACCGAGACGATTCCCGACGTGGCGTCATAGAGCCGCGCTATCAGGTGCGTGATCGTGGTCTTACCGCCGCCGGAACGGCCGACAAGCGCAACGGTCTGGCCAGCCGGGACATCGAAGGTCACCTCGTGCAATACCTCACCGCTCGGTCGTTGATCGAGTGAGGCGATGGACTCCAGACTCGCCAAAGAGACCTCATCGGCGGTCGGATAGCTGAACGAGACATGATCGAAACTCACCGAGGCCGGGCCCGTGATTGCCTCGGCGCTGTCGGCGTCGCGAATCATGGGCGCTAGGTCGAGAACCTCGAAGACGCGGTCGAAGCTGACCAGGGCGTTCATGACATCGATGCGAAGGTTGGTGAGCTGGGTGAGTGGGCCGTACAGCTGAGCGAGGAGTGCGGCCAATGCGGTCAAGGTGCCCACAGTGAGAGCGCCGTCGATGGCTAACGATCCGCCAACGCCGTACACCAGGGCAACAGCCAACGACGCAACCAGTCCCAGCGACGTGAAGAAGAATCGACCATTCATGGCGATCTTGACCGAGACATCGCGTACCGCGCCGGCGCGTTCGGCGAACCGGTCGTGCTCCTCGGATACCCGTCCGAACAGCTTGACCAGCAATGCCCCACTGACGCCGAAACGCTCGGTCATGGTCGCCGACATGTCGCCGTTGAGTTGCATCTGCTGACGCGTCAGGTCTGCGAGCTTGCGGCCGACGATCTTGGCCGGGATGAGGAAGACCGGCAACATGATCAGTGCAGCAAGAGTGAGCTGCCAGCTCAGGATGATCATGGCTACGAGCACCAGTACCAGGCTGATCAAGTTCGTCAAAACTGTGGAGAGGGTCGAGGTGAATGCCTGCTGGGCGCCGATCACATCTGAATTGAGCCGCGATACGAGCTTTCCGGTCTGGGTTCTGGTGAAGAATGCGATTGGCATCTGGATCACATGATCGAAGACCTGAGTACGCAGGTCGAAGATCAGGCCTTCGCCGATTGTTGAAGAAAACCAGCGTTGCACCATCCCGAGCACCGCCTGTAGCACCGCGATGCCGGCGAGGGTAAGGCTCACGATGATCACGACTCGCTGGTTGCCCTGCAACACACCGTGGTCGATGATCTCTTTGAAGAGCAGTGGCGGTGCCACGGCAAGGGCGGCCAAGATGACTACCAGGGCAACGAAGATGGCAATCGGGACCCGGTAGGGCGTCGCGAACCGCAGGACGCGTCGAACCACACCCTGGCTGAGCTGATGCTGGGCGATATCGGGATCCTGCGACATGCGCCGCATCATCATGTACATCGACATGGGCTTTCCTCCCGGGCTGAGAACGCACGGCGTTCCCAGGCTATTCCGCACCCGCGATCGGCAGCCGCGCAATGACCTCGGCTCGCCTCCGGCGCCTGCAGGAGCATTCAGTGAAGCGCTCAGCAGCATGAGCCGCCGACGGGAACCGCTGGCCCTTCACCGAAGGCGACGAAGCCGGAGCCACCCGAACCGATGTCAGAGCGCAATGGAGGCAGCACAAAGGCCCGGAGGCAACTGCTTCCGGGCCTTTGTGATGAGCTCGCGATCAGCGCTTCTTGGCAGGGGCCTTCTTGGCAGGAGCCTTCTTGGCCGTTGTCTTCTTCGCTGGAGCCTTGGCGGCGGTCTTCTTGGCTGGGGCCTTCTTCGCCGGCGTCTTCTTGGCCGTTGTCTTCTTCGCTGGAGCCTTGGCGGCGGTCTTCTTGGCCGGCGTCTTCTTGGCGGCAGTCTTCTTGGCTGGAGCCTTAGCTGTCTTCGCGGCAGACTTCTTGGCAGCTGCCTTCGCCGGGGCCTTCGTGGCCGGAACCGTGGTGCCCTTCCGTGCCGAGCTGCTTGAGGCCGCCTTCTTGGCACCTCGGGTAGCGCCGCCGCGACCGCGGAGCTCAACCCCGGCTTCCTTGAGGACACCGTGCACGAAC
>JAJTCL010000457.1 GCA_021323255.1 Propionibacteriaceae bacterium
GGCGTTCTCCTCGGTCGAGATACGACCCGGTTTCCCTCCCTCGTCGGCCTTGCGATGCACGCACCTGAACGTCGCCAAGCCCCAAGGAACTTCCCCTCCAGGGCACTGGCAGCTGCCTGCGGTGCCCTGCTTTCGGTCAGCGCGTGCACGAACGCGGCCAATGACCCCAGCCCTGACACCCGTACGGCCGGTGTGGCTTCCGCTAGCCCGATGCCGCCATCAAGTCCAAGTCCGAGCAGTCCAAATCCCAGCAGTCCCACTCCCAGCACCGTCCAGTCGCGCGGCGATCCTCGCGCTCGGGAAATCGCCTCTGATCTCGAGGCACCCTGGGGCGTCGTCCCACTCAAGGACGGCAGCTTCCTGATCAGTGAACGCGACACGAGGCGGATCATTCGTGTAGACAACGGCTCGACGTCGCGACTCAGGACCATCGACGAAGCTGATCCGGCTGGCGAGGGTGGCCTCCTTGGCCTAGCCATCACTGCAGACGAAAAAACTGTTTTCGCGTACTACACCGCCGCCGGCGACAATCGAATCGTCACGATGAGCTGGAACGGCCGCGACCTCGGCGCGCCGAAGGTCATTCTCCGGGACATCCCGAAGGGTTTCATCCACAACGGCGGTCGGATGGTCATCGGTCCCGACAACTACCTCTATGTCGGCACCGGCGAAAGCGGAGACGGGTCGCTGGCACAAGACAAAGACTCACTCGGCGGGAAGATCCTCAGGCTCAGACTCGACGGCAGGCCCGCACCGGGCAACCCCTTCGACAACGAGGTCTTCAGCTACGGTCACCGCAACGTTCAGGGGCTTGCCTTCGACGATCAGAACCGCCTATGGGCAAGCGAATTCGGGCAGCAGGCCTGGGACGAGCTCAACTTGATCAGGGAAGGGGCGAACTACGGCTGGCCTGAGGTCGAGGGCTCTGGCGGCGTTGAAGGAATGACCAATCCAAAGGTCGTCTGGCGTACCCGCGAGGCCTCCCCTTCCGGATTGGCGTACTGGCAGGGCGATCTGTGGATGGCGGGACTGCGCGGGGAACGCCTCTGGAAAATTCCGCTTGACGGCACGAACACGGGCGATCCGATTGCGCACTTCAGGGGAGACTATGGCCGGCTGCGGACTGTGGTGGTCGCCCAAGACGGGAACAGCCTGCTGCTGACCAACTCCAACACCGACGGCAGAGGCGATCCGTCCGGAGACGACGACCGGCTGTTCCAAGTGACGCGATAACGGCGCAGGCACGATATGCGATCGAAACTGGCACGGACCATTGGCTTGATCGTCGGCACGCTGGCTGTCCTGGTCGGTGGGGTCTGGATTGGTCAGGGTGCCGGCCTCATCAAAGGGAGTTTCATGACCGGCAGCCCGACCTGGTTAGCCATCGGGCTGCTCTGCCTGGTTGTCGGACTGTTCCTGATCTTCTTGACGCTGCGACCGCGGACCAGCGGAGGCTCGCGCGGCGATCGCTAGCGGTGCGGCCGCCGCCTTAGCTGTAGTCGGGAAGCTGCTGCACGGCCCATCGGTTTCCGTCGGGATCGCGGAAGAACACGAACGACCCCCAGGGCTGGACGTCGACTTCGCTCACCTCGACTCCGCGTCCAGCCAGCTCCGCTCGGGCCTGGTGAATGTCACCGACAACCACCTGGAGGTTGTCCAACGCACCAGGCGCCAGCTGCGTCAGCCCTTTGCCGATCGCGATCGAGCATGCCGAGCCTGGCGGCGTCAGCTGCACGAAGCGCACGGCATCAGCAACCGTGTGGTCGTGGTCGAGGACAAAGCCGGCCCGTTCGACGTAGAAGTCTTTGGCGCGATCCACATCGCTGACCGGCACACCGACGAGTTCGAGTTTGAAATCCATGACCGAGACAGTATTGGAAGACGCTGACGGTTTGATCCTCCGTTGGCTGGCGGCCAGGCGGAAACAACGAAACTCATGCTTGTTGCCGGCGCTGCCAGAGTTGCTGTGCGAGCCTGACTCCATGACGGCCAGGCTTGCTACCAAGATCTTGTCGTGGACGGTGATTGTCCCCGTGCTGGCGGCGATTCTCCTCGCCTTCACCTGGGGGCGCAGTATCGGCGTCGCCGTCCAGATCATCGTGGCATTCGCGCTAGCCGCGGCGGTCCTGGCCGCTGTCAATCACGCTGAGGTGGTCGCCCACCGGGTCGGGGAGCCCTTCGGGTCACTGGTGCTGGCGGTCGCTGTAACGATCATCGAGGTGGGCCTGATCGTGACGCTGATGATCTCAGGCGGCCCGGAAAGTGCATCGTTGGCCCGGGACACGGTGTTCGCAGCGGTGATGATCACCTGCAACGGCATCGTCGGTATCGCTCTGCTCATCGGGGGAGTGCGCTTCCACGTCACGATGTTCAACGCAGAGGGAACCGGCACCGCGCTGGCCACGGTGACCACCCTGGCCACCTTGAGTTTGGTACTGCCGACCTTCACCCTGGGTCGCCCCGGTCCGGAGTTCACTCCTGCGCAGCTGGCCTTTGCAGCTATCGCCTCACT
>JAJTCL010000458.1 GCA_021323255.1 Propionibacteriaceae bacterium
AACCACCGGCCAGGAACGCACCCGCCCACCGAGCTGATCATGCGGCTCGACCATGATCACCGGCACACCCCGCTCGGCCAGCCCAACCGCGGCAGCGATGCCTGCAATGCCTCCGCCGGCCACGACGACCGGCCGTGAGCCGTCGCTGAGCCGCGCCGCACCACGCACCCCGGGATGACGGACCGCGCGAGCATCACGGCCGGGTCGCCAGCGCGCGCCTCCTCGCCCAATGATCATGAAACGGCCGGCGGCTTGCGCGCCCGGAAGGTGTGCAGGATCCCCCGCTGCCAGCCCGGCGGGGTCCGGACCTCGACGTCGGCAAATCCCGCACGGTACAAGCGATCGACAAATGTCTGAATCGAGTCGAAGGACCGTACGCTGCGCCACAGGTAGCGATAGAGCCGGGTTCGCCGAGAGGTCAGCCAGCCAAGCGGAATGACCACCAGCCAACACACCGCGCTCCACAGCGCATGCACCCACGGCCGGGATCCGGTAATCGAGTACTCCTGGGCGACTAACACGCCGCCGTCAGCAAGCACGTCGAAGATCCCCGCGAGCACTGCATCCCGATCCGCGACGTTGCGGAACAGATACGCCGCGAAGACTCCGTCGATGGGATCGTCAAGTTCCCATTCGTACCGAGACCAGGCGATCTTCTCCGCCTGACCCATCTCGAACCGGACGCCTGCGGGCCACTGCTTGGCGCGCGCCTGCTCCAGCATGGCCAAAGACGCATCCACCCCCACGATCGAGGATCGGAGGCCGGCCGCTTGCGCAGCCTGCAGCACGGCACGGGTGGATGCGCCCGATCCGCAACCAAGATCAAGAATGCTAACGTCGGACCCTGCAGCTCGCAGCGCGGGCCCCGGCAGCCACTCCACTAAGGCGTGTGCGGCCGACCTCAGGTGCACGTGGTAGCCGGGGTTGAGCGCCACCATGAGGTCATAGCGAGGTGCGACCTCGTCGAAGGCCGCCGTGACGTCCTCGTTCTTGATCATGGTCACTGCCGATCGGCCTCCTCGGGTGTTGCCGGCCTGCGGTCCAGCCAGCGGCGCCACAGCAGGATAGCGAGCGTGACCATGGAAAATCCGAACCCGAAGTCCTCGATGGGTATGTCCCAGGGTGCCCGCAGTCCGAGAATCTCCTCAGGGTTGTAGATCACGATCGGGGCCGAGAGCTTGGTAAGCCAGCCATCCACCGGAATCTGGAAAGCAAAGATGATCACCATTGACCACCAGTACTGCGCCGTGCGGAAGATCCCCGACTTGAAGTAGACCAGCTCAGCAACGATCACAGCTACCACCGCGATCGCGGTGAGCACGGTGTACTCAGGCATGCGGACCGGTCTCGCCGACTTTTGATCTTCGCCGCAGCACACTGAGCACATAACCCACTGCCTCGTACGTCAGCAGCCCACAGATGGGAACCACAATAAAGAACACCAACTCCTCGATCGGCATGCCGAAGATCAATGTCCAACCAGTGGTAGAACGAGTGCTATAGCTCCAGTGATCACGCAGAATTCCGACAATATCCCAGACCGAGAAGATGATCACTACCGGAATGATCGCAAACGCCAATCCGGCAACTCGGCGGTAAACCCGGGCACTCAAGACAAACTCCAGCGGCAACGTGATCAACAAGCAACACGCCATCAGTAACAAGTACTGGAACTGATCGAGATCGCCCACTTCGCAACCGTACAAGGGCCGATAGCGGCTGCACCAAATAGTTTGTCGTCAGGAAAAACAGTTGTCAGAAGATGCAGGATCAGCGCTGGCCAGATTGTTTTTTGTTTTCCTGTCTACGCCGTCCGAAAAGGCTACGATCTCACCATGCCAGCTGGGCTGACCCCCGATTTGGGGCTTCGCCGCAGTGGAGGCTCGGGGGATTTACGCCAAGGAAATCTCACCCAGATCCTTCGCTACGTGCGCGACCATGGAGCTAGCAGCCGTCACGACATTGCACGCGGCTGCGGGCTCGGCATCTCCACGATGACCGACCTGATCGGGGAACTGCGGGCTCGCCGGATCGTGAAGGAGCTCGATCCGATTCGCCGGCCCGGAGCCGGTCGGCCGACTCGCCCGATTGATTTCGACGGTGAGCCGTGGTGCGTCCTCGGCGTACGCGTCGACCTCGATGGATTCCAGTTCGCCGCCGCAACCTTGGGCCGGCGCGAGCTGTGGCGACACACCGTGGCGGCCAACTTGCGTCGAGCCGAGCCGGACGCCGCCTTCGACGCCTTGGACAGCCAGCTGCGGTACCAGGTTGCTCAGCTGCCAGCTGACAAGCACCTGATAGCTGTCGAAATCGGCGTACCGGGCTACATCGCCGGTGACCGGGCGACCGTGGGCTGGTCGGAGAGCCCGGATTGGCAGCAGTATCCGCTCAGCGCCAAAATCAGCACCACACTCCGCGACCTGGGCATTGAGGGTGCTCACGTCGGCGTCACCAACGACAGCCAGCTGGCGGCTCTGCATGCCGTCCGGGCAGAGCTTCGTTTGGG
>JAJTCL010000087.1 GCA_021323255.1 Propionibacteriaceae bacterium
CATGGGCGGCGACGAGGTGTACGCGAAACTCCAAGATCATTTAGGGATCGGGAACGATGAGACCACCGCGGACGGCAAGATCACGCTGGAACACGTGGAATGCAACGCTGCCTGCGACTTCGCGCCAGTGATGATGGTCAACTGGGAGTTCTTCGACAACACCACGCCCGAGAAGGCCACCGAGATAGTTGATCAACTGCGGTCCGGTGTCGAGGTGCAGTCCACGCGTGGCGCTCGGGTGTGTACCTGGAAGGAGGCCGAGCGAGTGCTCGCTGGCTTTCCCGATGAACGTGCCGACGAGGGCCCCACTGCGGTCGGGCCATCGCTGCTTGGTTTGCGCATTGCGCAGCAGCGCGGCTGGAAGGCTCCGGACCCGGAGAAGTTGGCGGCCCGAGAGGATGGGGAGGGGTAAGTGACCGATCCTTTGACGCCTGTGCTGACCGCGAACTGGGGTGAGGAGCGGGCTTGGCAGCTGAGCAACTACGAACGCCGCGGCGGATACGACGGACTCCGATCGGCGCTGCAGATGGATCCAGCCGAGGTCGTCACTCTGGTCAAGGACTCCGGCCTACGGGGGCGCGGCGGCGCAGGCTTTCCGACCGGAATGAAGTGGGGCTTCATCCCGCAGGACAACCCCAAGCCCAAGTACCTGGTCGTCAACGCCGACGAATCAGAGCCGGGTACCTGCAAGGACATTCCACTGATGATGGCCTCCCCGCACACGCTGGTGGAGGGAGTGATCATCTCAGCGTATGCGATCCGCGCCCACCATGCCTTCATCTACGTGCGGGGCGAGGTGCTGCATGTAGTGCGCCGGCTGCAGCAGGCCGTTCGCGAGGCGTATTCCGCTGGCTACGCCGGCCAAGACATCCTGGGCAGCGGCTATCACCTGGAGATCATCGTCCACGCGGGTGCCGGAGCGTACATCTGCGGTGAGGAGACCGCGCTGCTCGACTCCTTGGAAGGCCGCCGGGGTCAGCCGCGGCTGCGGCCTCCTTTCCCGGCGGTCGCCGGCCTCTATGCGTGTCCGACAGTGATCAACAACGTAGAGTCGATCGCCTCAGTGCCATCGATCATCGCCAACGGCGATGACTGGTTCTCCTCGATGGGGACTGAGAAGTCCAAGGGAATGACGATCTATTCACTGTCGGGTCACGTCACCAATCCGGGCCAGTTCGAGGCGCCCTTGGGCATCACGTTGCGCCAGCTTCTTGATCTTGCTGGTGGCATCCGGGAAGGTCATCAGCTGAAGTTCTGGACGCCGGGTGGATCCTCGACACCGATGCTGACCGATGCCCATCTCGATGTTCCGCTGGACTATGAGGCCGTCGCAGGTGTGAAGTCGATGCTCGGAACCAAAGCGCTGCAGTGCTTCGACGAGACCACCTCCATCGTCCGAACCGTGCTGCGCTGGACCGAGTTCTACAAGCACGAATCGTGCGGCAAATGCACACCGTGCCGGGAGGGCACCTGGTGGCTGGTGCAGATTCTGAAGCGGATGGAGGCAGGCCGCGGAGAGCAGGGTGACATCGAGAAGTTGCTCGACCTCTGCGACAACATTCTCGGCCGGTCCTTCTGCGCGCTCGGTGACGGCGCGACCTCGCCGATCACCTCTGCCATCCAGTACTTCCGCGACGAGTTCGAAGCCGCCATGCACACCCCCGCTTGGGAGCTCTTCCCGTACGAGCGCAGCACCATCTTCGTTCGCGAGCCCGCAGGAGCAGGAGCATGAGTTTTCTATATGTCCGCTCGCAGGTATCGCGGCTCGCGGACTGTGTGGCACGGGAGGTCTCGTTATGACGGTTATCGCCAACCAGCAAAGCGAAGCCGCCGTTGAAAAGCGCGAGGATCTGATCACCCTGACGATCGATGACGTCGAGGTATCGGTGCCCAAAGGCACCCTGGTCATTCGCGCCGCTGAGCTCATCGGCGTCGAGGTGCCACGGTTCTGCGATCATCCGCTGCTTGACCCGGTCGGCGCGTGCCGGCAGTGCCTGGTTGAGGTGCCCGATGGAGGCACCGGGCGTCCCATCCCCAAGCCGCAAGCCTCCTGCACCCTCGAAGTTGCGCCGGGAATGAAGATCAAGACTCAACTCACCTCGCCGGTTGCCGACAAGGCGCAGCGCGGGAACATGGAATTCCTGCTGATCAACCATCCACTCGACTGCCCCATCTGCGACAAGGGTGGGGAGTGCCCGCTGCAGAACCAGGCGATGTCGCACGGCTACGCCGAAAGCCGGTTCACCGACGAGAAGCGCACCTACCCCAAGCCGATCAACATCTCCGCCAACGTCTTGCTGGACCGTGAGCGCTGCGTGCTCTGCGCGCGCTGCACCAGATTCTCTGAACAGATCGCCGGTGATCCGTTCATCGCTCTCATCGAGCGCGGTGCCCTGCAACAGGTCGGCATCTACGAGAAGGAACCCCTCGAGTCCTACTTCTCTGGCAACACCATTCAAATCTGCCCGGTAGGTGCCCTGACCAGCGCGGCGTACCGGTTCCGGTCGCGGCCGTTTGATCTGATCTCCACGCCCTCGATCGCCGAACATGACGCCTGCGGGTCAGCAATCAGAGTCGATCACCGCCGCGGCAAGGTGATGCGCCGCTTGGCCGGGGACGATCCTGCCGTCAACGAGGAATGGATCACCGACAAGGATCGCTTCGCTCATCGGTACGGGGATGGCGAAGACCGCCTCACCCGTCCGCTCGTCCGGGACGGCAATGTGCTCCGGCCGGCCTCGTGGCCGGAGGCGATTGACGTTGCCGTACGCGGTCTCAAAGCCGCCGGAAGCTCGGTCGGGGTACTGACCGGGGGGCGGCTGACGCTGGAAGACGCATACGGCTATTCGAAGTTCGCGCGGGCTGTGCTCGGCACGAACAACATCGACTTCCGGGCCCGCCAACATTCAGCTGAGGAAGCCGACTTCCTGGCCCACGCCGTGGCGGGAACTGAGCAGAATGTCAGCTTTGCTGATCTTGAAAACGCCAGTGCAGTACTGCTGGTCTGCCTCGAGCCTGAGGAAGAAGCCGGCATGATCTTTCTCCGGCTCCGCAAGGCCTTCCGCAAGAAGCAGCTCGCCACCTGGACCCTGGCGCCGTACGCCAGTAGTGGGACGCGAAAGATGGGTGCTCAGCTCATTGCCTGCGTTCCGGGTGAGGAAGCCTCCGTCCTCGACCAGCTCAACACCGGGGACGACTCAACCGATGACCGGATTGCCGAGATCGGCTTCGATGCCAAGTCGGTGATCTTGGTCGGGGAACGGGCTGCTGGTCTCTCCGGGACGCTCAGCGCATGTCTGCGACTCGCCGAGCGCACTGGCGCAAGGCTGGCCTGGGTGCCCCGCCGGGCTGGGGATCGTGGGGCGGTTGAAGCCGGCTGCCTGCCGAATCTGTTGCCTGGCGGCCGTCCAGTGTCGGACGCCGCTGCCCGGGTCGACACACAGACGACGTGGGGAGTGGAATCCCTGCCGTGGTTGGAAGGCCGCGACGCCGACGAGATCCTGATTGCCGCTGCTGATGTCGAACTCGAGGCGCTCGTCGTCGCGGGCGTGGATCCGAACGATTTCGTCGATCCGCAGGGCGTGCTCGAGGGACTTGAGGCAATCGGCTTCATGGTCAGCTTGGAGACTCGCGCCTCAATGGTCACCGAACGAGCCGACGTTGTCTTCCCGGTCTCCCTGATGCATGAGCGTGCCGGCACATTCATGAATTGGGAAGGTCGCCGCCGGCACTTCGACATCGTGCTCGAGCAACCCAACGAGATGTCCGACCTCAGGGTGCTGGCCGCGCTAGCCGATGGCCTGGGCACTGATCTGGGATTCCGTACCGCTTCGCAGGCTCGCGCAGAACTCGACGAGTTGGGAACCTGGGAAGGCCTGCGTAGCGAAGCGCCCGATTATCCGGCCGGCGAGCCGGCGGAGCCAGACGGCAGCAGCGTTCTGCTCGCCACCTGGCGGATGGCGCTCGACGAGAGCCGCGCGCTCGACGGAGAGCCCTACCTTCAGGCCACGGCGCGCGCCGCGGAAGCACGGATGAGTCCGGGCACGGCCGCAGCCGCCGGAATTGCCGGCGTCGCAGTGATCAGCAACGACCGCGGCTCGATGACGCTGCCCGCCGTGATCGACTCCGAAATGAACGACGGAGTCGTTTGGCTGCCGAGCCGTACTCCACGGCTGGGTATTCCGCAGCACCTCGCCACGAGCGCCGGTGATCTGGTGACGCTTGGGTCGGCGGACGAGCTGGCCGTCTCAGATGACATGGAGGCAAGCGAATGAGTCCGCTCGCCCCGATGGACCTCGCGGTGTTCTTCAACGACCCTTGGTGGGTGGTGGCGCTCAAAGCGCTCTTCGCGTTCGTGATCTTGATGCTGCTCACCCTGTTCACGATCTGGTACGAACGCCGCATTGTCGCCTTCATGCAGCACCGCCAGGGTCCCAACATGAATGGGCCGTTCGGGTTGCTGCAGTCTCTTGCTGACGGCATGAAGCTGATGTTCAAGGAGGACTTCACGCCAACCGCGGCCGACAAGGTCGTCTTCATGCTCGCCCCGTTCGTCGTCGCCATTCCGGCGATCACCGCTTTCGCTGTGATCCCCATGGCGGGAATCGTGCGGGTGCCGTTTACCGATATCACCACGCCATTGCAGGTCACCGACCTGCCGGTGTCAGTGCTCTTCATCGTGGCCATCGCCTCGATCGGGGTGTACGGGATCGTGCTCGCCGGCTGGTCATCCGGATCGACGTACTCGCTGCTGGGAGCGTTGCGCTCCAGTGCCCAGGTGATCAGCTACGAGGTCGCGATGGGCCTGGCGCTGGTAGCGGTCTTCTTGTACGCCGGTTCGCTGTCGACGTCGGAAATCGTCGCCAAACAAGCTGAGCCGGCGACCGTCTTCGGCGTACCCGTGTGGTTTGCAGTGCAGCTGCTGCCGTCGTTCATCATCTATTTGATCTCCATGGTCGGAGAGACCAACCGGGCGCCGTTCGATCTTCCGGAAGCCGAGGGCGAGCTGGTCGGCGGTTTCCACACCGAGTACTCCTCGATGCGCTTCGCCATGTTCTTCATGGCCGAATACATGAACATGATCACGGTCTCGGCCCTGGCCGTCACCCTCTTCCTGGGCGGGTGGCACGCACCCCTGCCGTTCAACCTGCTGCCGGGCGCCGACACCGGCTATTGGGGCTTGCTCTGGTTCTTGGTGAAGGTGCTGATCCTGCTCTTCGTCTTCGTCTGGCTTCGCGGCACGCTGCCGAGGCTGCGCTACGACCAGTTCATGCGGTTTGGCTGGCGCTGGTTGATCCCCATCTCCCTCGTCTGGACTCTCATGATCGCGATCCTGAGGGTTGGTCAGCGGGAGGGTTGGTTCAGCGGCCGTGGGTTCTGGCTGGGCGCGGCTGTGGCCTTCGTGTTGCTGCTTGGCCTGACCTTCTTGGGTGGCGGCAAGGAGGAGCCAAAGGAAGCGGCTGAGGAGCCTGTACCTGAGTTCGATGCCTTCGCTGGCGGTTATCCTGTCCCGCCGATGGGCGGCCAGGTGCTGCCTGAGTTTGCCCAAGTCCTCAGAGGTGAGGAGGATCTGTCGGCGGATCGACCGGCTGGCGGAGAACCAGCCAAGGAAGGGAGTGAGGCCTGATGGGGTTCTTCGATCCCATTGCCGGCTTCGGCGTGACCTTCCGGACGATGTTCCGCAAGACCTTTACGATCGACTACCCGAACGGGCCCCGAGTCACAGCGCCGCGCTTTCACGGCCGGCATCAGCTGAATCGCTGGCCGGATGGGCTGGAGAAGTGTGTCGGATGTGAGCTGTGCGCCTGGGCGTGTCCGGCCGACGCGATCTACGTCGAAGGGGCGCAGAACACCGAGGAGGAGCGGTATTCACCGGGCGAGCGGTACGGACGCGTCTACCAGATCAACTACCTGCGCTGCATCCTGTGCGGCCTGTGCATCGAGGCGTGTCCGACGCGCGCCCTGACCATGACGAATGAGTTCGAGCTCGCCGATGACACCCGCCAGAAGTTGATCTATGAGAAGTCCGATCTGCTTGCGCCGCTGCTGCCTGGCATGGAGGAGCCGCCACACGAGCGCCGGCTCGGTGACGATGAGCAGGCGTACTTCCTCGGCCTGCCTGCCACATCTCAGCCGGACGATCGGGCGGGTGACATCAGTCAAGGGCGAAGCCCGACTATCGATGCAGCGCAGCCGCGGCCGATCAATCAGGGCTTTCGGTACCAGCGCAGACACGCGGCGAAGGAGCGCTGAAGATCGTGTTCACACCTTTGCT
The DNA here is from genome assembly GCA_021323255.1 of Propionibacteriaceae bacterium. Classification (GTDB taxonomy): domain Bacteria; phylum Actinomycetota; class Actinomycetes; order Propionibacteriales; family Propionibacteriaceae; genus Microlunatus. Next base: position 6,275 of record JAJTCL010000087.1, read on the forward strand.
GATTCCGCTCGTCACGGGCGCCACAGTGGCTTTCTGGATGCTCGCTCCGGTCATGATCTTAGGTGCCCTGGGAATGATCGCAGCGCGCAAGCCGGTGCATTCCGCGCTGTGCCTCGCGGCGGTGATGATCTCGCTGGCGGTCCAGTACGCCGCGTTGGAGGCGCCGTTTCTCTTTGCGGTTCAGATCATCGTCTACACAGGCGCGATCTTGATGCTGTTCTTGTTCGTGTTGATGCTGGTAGGCGTCGACATCACTGAATCTCTGGTGGAGACCATCAAGGGACAGCGAACGCTGGCCATCCTCGCCGGCCTAGGTTTCGGTTCGTTGCTGGTCTTCGCCCTGGGTAACGCGATCGTCGGCCCTACTGTCGGGTTAGCTGCCGCCAATGATGAGAACGGGGGCAACACCCAAGGCATTGCTGCGCTGGTGTTCAATCGCTACGTCTTCGCGTTCGAAGCCACGTCGGCGTTGCTGATCACTGCTGCAGTCGGGGCCATGGTGCTCGCCCATCGCGAGCGGCTGAGTAAGCGTCGCACCCAGTCCGATCTAGCCGGACTCAGGATGAAGCGTTATGCCGAGACGGGCCAGCATCCCGGCCCGCTCCCCACTCCAGGAGTCTTTGCGCAGCACAACGCCGTGGATACGCCCGCGTTGCTGCCCGACGGCAGCGTCTCAGAGCTCTCGGTCTCGGCCACCCTGAAAGCCCGGGGGGAGGTCCTGGACAGCCGAGAACTCGCCAGGCCCGTGGACCAGACAGTCGAGGCCGTCACCAGAGACGAAACCCCGCACACCACCGAGGACGAACCGTGAGCATTACCAGTTACGTTGTGCTCTCGGCGATCTTGTTCACCATTGGCACGGTCGGGTTCATGATCAGACGCAACGCCATCGTAGCTTTCATGTGCGTCGAACTCATGCTGAACGCCACCAACCTCGCGCTGGTTGCGTTCTCGAAGATGCACGGTGCGTTGGACGGCCAGGTTGCCGCCTTCTTCGTGATGGTGGTGGCGGCAGCGGAGGTCGTTGTTGGGCTGGCGATCATCGTGACCATCTTCCGTACCCGCCGTTCGGCGTCAGTCGACGACGCGAATCTGCTGAAGTTCTAAGGATTGCGATGCTCCCGCTCGAGATCGTGACGCCCGTGCCGGCCACCGGCTTCTTCACGCTGGCCTGGCTGCTCATCGCCATCCCGGCAGCGAGCGCCGCGGTCCTGCTCCTGGTCGGCAGGCGCGCCGACCGGTGGGCGCCCTACCTTGGCGCGGCTGCGCCGCTGGTCTCCTTCGTGATCGGACTGGTCTATTTCGTTCAGTTGCTGGGACGTGACGTGCCGGAGCGGGCCGTGTCGGTGCCGTTGTACAACTGGATCGCCAGCGGACGATGGCAGATCGATGTCGGGTTGTTGATCGACCAGCTCTCGATCGTCTTTGTGTTGTTGATCACCGGCGTCGGCGGCCTGATCCACGTCTATTCCATTGGCTACATGGCTCATGACGCTCGCCGGCGCCGCTTCTTTGCTTTCCTGAACCTTTTCGTCGCTGCGATGCTGCTCCTGGTCCTGGCCGACAACTACCTGGTGCTTTTCGTCGGCTGGGAGGGCGTAGGCCTTGCGTCATTCCTGCTCATCGGGTTCTGGCAGTACAAGCCGGTGGCTGCGACGGCGGCCAAGAAAGCATTCGTGGTCAACCGGGTTGGTGACATGGGCATGTCCATCGCCATCATGCTCATGCTCGCTACTTTCGGGTCGTCGGCGTTCGTAGACGTCAACGAAGGTATGCCCGATGTGGGCGCCACCACGGCGTTGATCATGGGACTGCTGCTGCTTCTTGGTGCGTGTGGCAAGTCTGCGCAGGTTCCTTTGCAGTCCTGGCTGTTGGACGCGATGGAGGGTCCTACCCCGGTGTCGGCGCTGATCCATGCCGCCACCATGGTGACGGCCGGTGTCTACCTCATCACCCGGAGCAACGCGGTCTTTGCGGAGTCCGCGGCAGCCAGCACGGCGGTGGTTGTGGTCGGCACGGTGACGTTGCTGGTGGGTGCCTGGATCGGCTGCGCCAAGGATGACATCAAGAGGGTGCTGGCCGGCTCGACCATGTCCCAAATCGGCTACATGATGCTTGCTGCCGGTATCGGGCCGGCTGGCTACGCGTTCGCGATCTTCCACTTGCTCACCCACGGCTTCTTCAAGGCCGACATGTTCTTGGGGGCAGGTTCGGTGATGCATGCCACGAACGACGAGGTCGATATGCGACATTACGGCGCACTGTCGCGGTTGATGCCGATCACCTTCGTGACGTTTGCGGCCGGCTACCTGGCGATCATCGGGTTCCCCTTCTTTTCTGGCTTCTATTCGAAGGACCACATCATCGAGGCTGCCTTCGAACAGAGTGCGCTCATCGGAGCGCTCGCCATGCTGGGCGCGGGCATCACGGCCTTCTATATGACCCGGCTGATGTTGATGACTTTCTTCGGCAGCAAGCGCTGGCAGGAGGGCGTGCATCCTCACGAGTCACCATGGGTGATGCTGCTACCCCTGGTGTTGCTGGGAATCGCCTCGGTCATCGGCGGGCTGGTGCTCAACAACTGGATCGTTGACTGGCTTGATCCCGCCGTGGGCGGCGGCGCGCATGAGGAGACGCCGAGCCTGCTGCACTTCTCGCCCGTCGTGCTTGCCACCCTGGTCGTCGTCGCGATCGGCGCCGGGATCAGCGTGTTGATCTTCGGGCCGCGTCGCGACATTCCGGTAACCCAACCTGAGAGCCGGTCTCTCTTCACCTTGGCCGGACGTAACGATCTCTACGGCGACGCTTTCAACGAAGCAGTTTTTATGCGTCCCGGGCAGCGGCTCACCTCCGGCCTGGTCCGGTTCGAGGACTCCGGAATCGATGGCACGGTGAACGGCACGGCGGCTGCGATTGGCGGGATGTCGGCTCGGTTGCGTCGCGTGCAGAACGGTTTCGTCCG
>JAJTCL010000459.1 GCA_021323255.1 Propionibacteriaceae bacterium
AATGCCATTTGAGTTCCATGTCGCGACAACCGGATCCGACCAAGCCGAAGGCTCCGAGGACCGTCCGCTCCGGACCATCAATCGGGCTGCGGACCTCGCCATGCCCGGGGATACCGTCGTTGTCCACAGCGGGGAGTACCGCGAATGGGTCCAGCCCCGGCGCGGCGGGCTCAGCGAGCTGCGGCGCATCACCTACACCGCAGCTCCCGGCGAGCACGTCGTGATCAAGGGCTCGGAACAGGTCACGGGATGGGACCGGGCGGACGGCAACGTCTGGACGGTCGCCGTGCCGAACACCCTCTTCGGCTCCTTCAACCCGTTCGCAGAAGAGATTGCCGGTGACTGGATCGTCTACCCCGACACCTCCACGCCGAAGAAACACCTGGGCGATGTCTACCTCAACGGAACCAGCTTCTATGAGGTCCTGACCCTCGCGGACGTGTCGGATCCGCCACTGCGCACCGAGGTGATAGACGACTGGACCGGAACAGTCGACCGGATCCGCGATCCCGAGCAGACGCGACTTGTCTGGTACGCCGAAGTCGGGGATGAACAGACCACCATCTGGGCTAACTTCCAAGATGCGAATCCGAACGAGGAGCTGGTCGAGATCAACGTACGACGCTCCGTCTTCTACCCGGTCGACCACCACCTCAACTACATCACCGTTCGCGGGTTTGAACTCGCCCAGGCCGCCAGCCCCTGGGCTCCGCCGACGGCCGATCAGCCCGGTCTGATCGGGCCAAACTGGGCCAAGGGCTGGATCATCGAGGACAACGTCATCCACGACGCGAAGTGCTCGGCCGTCTCGATCGGCAAGGAGATGTCCACGACGCGACGCTGCGACTTGACAAGCCGGGCTACCAGTACCAGCTCGAGTCGGTCTTCGCCGCCTCGCAGATCGGCTGGGACCGGGAACATGTCGGATCCCACATCGTGCGCCGCAACACCATCTACGACTGCGGCCAGAACGGCATCGTCGGCCACCTCGGCTGCGTCTTCTCCACGATCGAGGACAACCACATCTACAACATCGCCCTCAAGCGGGAGTTCTACGGATACGAGATTGGTGGTATCAAGCTTCACGCCGCGATCGACGTGATCATCCGCCACAACCGCATCCACAACTGTTCACTGGGCACTTGGCTGGACTGGCAGACGCAAGGCACCCGCGTGTCGCGGAACCTCTTCTATGACAACAAGCGCGACCTCTTCGTGGAGGTGAGTCACGGACCCTATCTGGTTGACCACAACATCCTCGGGTCCCCGGCCTCACTGGAAATATGGAGCCAAGGCGGCGCGTTCGTCAACAACCTCGTTTGCGGGACAGTCTCCCTCGAACCTGTCCTCGAACGACCCACCCCTTACCACGTACCGCACAGCACCCAGGTAGCCGGCTACGCGGCCATCCACGGCGGCGACGACCGCCACATCGGCAACATCTTTCTGGGCCGCGACACGACCCAGGCCTACGGACCATCGGCAAGATCAGGCCAGAGAGCGGAGCACGGCACTGTCGGCTACAACGGACACCCTGCGTCGATAGCGGACTACCTCGCCCTGGTCGGCGACCCCACTGGTGGCGACCACCAACGATTTCTGGGCGTGAAGCAACCGGTTTATGTTCGCGACAACGTTTACGCCGGTGGAGTTACACCGTTCGAGGCCGAGAAGGGGGCAACCGTTCTCACCGGCAACGACGTGGTCGCGACGATCGTCGACGAAGGCCTCGAGGTCTACCTGGAGTCCCGCCTGCCGGCCGAATTCGACAACGTTCGCCTCGGCATCATCACCGGAGCCGATCTTGAACGCGTCCGGTTCGTCGATGCCGAGTTCGAGGAACGCGACGGCAGCCCGGCAGTCCTGGCTACCGATCTGGTCGGCGTCGAGAAGACCAGGGAGGGCTCCTACCCGGCCGGACCGATCACCGCGCTCGCATCGGGCGAGGCACGCACCCGCGTTTGGTAGGCGAACATGACCCGACACTCTCGACAGAACCGAGCCGCGGGGCTTGCGGATTCACTTGCACCGTCGTCTGGGATGGTCCGGATAACGTGCCTCTATGAGCACAGACGATTACGCCCAGCCGGCCGCGACACTGAGTAACGGGTTGATGCCGCTGCTCGGATTCGGTACCTGGCAGATCAGCAATCGTGAGGCACCGCAGGCGATTGCCCAGGCATTGCAGGCGGGATATCGGCATATCGATACTGCGACGGCGTACCACAATGAGTCCGGCATCGGCAAAGCCTTGGCCTCGTCCACGGTTGCCAGGGAATCGGTTTTCGTAACGACTAAGCTGCCGCCTGGACATGCAGGTCGAGAGCGTCGGACCCTGGAGGAGAGCCTGTCCAAGTTGGGCGTGGACTACGTCGACCTCTGGCTGGTGCACTGGCCGCCTAACGGTCGGGCAGCGCCGCGAGTTTGGGAGCAGCTGGTCAGGGCTCGTCAGGATGGTCTGGCCATGGCCGTTGGCGTGAGCAATTACTCACTGGCCCAGATCGATGAACTGACCGAAGCAACAGGTGCGACACCTGAGGTCAACCAGATCCGCTGGGGGCCCTCGATCTATGACGCGAATGTGGTCTCGGGGCTGCAGCAACGAGGGGTCGTGCTGGAGGGATACAGCCCGTTCAAGGTGAGCAACCTGAAGGACCCGACCCTGGTGTCTATCGCGTCGGAGCACGACGCCACAACCGCGCAAGTGATCGTCGCCTGGCACATAGCGCACGGTTTCGTGGTCATCCCCAAGTCGTCACGCCGTGAACGCATCGTGGCCAACGCTGCCGGGTCGCGAATCGAGCTGACGGCCGCGGAGGTAGCGGCGATCGATGGCCTCTCCGCGGCGGCAAGGGTCGGATCGTCGCGCAGGTTTGGTCGGAACTCACGATGAGTGCACTCCGGGTCCTCTTCATTGGCGGCAGCGGGATCATCAGCTCAGCGTGCTGCCGAGTGGCAGTACAGCGCGGTGTCGACCTGTACGCGCTGAATCGCGGCGCCACTCAAGTCCGACCGCTGCCCGCCGAAATGACCATCTTGCACGGCGACATTCGTGATCCCGCCTCGGTGCAGCAGGCGCTCCGCGGCCAGAGTTCGACGTGGTGGTGAACTGGGTGGCCTTCACTCCCGATCATGTCGAGGCCGACATCGAGCGATTCCGTGGCCGGATCGGGCAGTACGTTTTCATCAGCTCCGCTTCGGCGTACCAGGCTCCGCCGGCCCGGGT
>JAJTCL010000088.1 GCA_021323255.1 Propionibacteriaceae bacterium
GTCGGTTTGGGCACCTCGAGGTCGCTATGGGCGATCTCTTCGATCGACACATCGCGGAAGGTCAGGACCTTGGCGCTCTTCACGAAACGAGCGGGGCGGTACATGTCCCAGACCCAGGCATCGCCCATGGAGACCTCGTAGTAGACGTCACCGCCCTCGGTGCGCACCTTCAGGTCGACGGCATTGCAGAGGTAAAACCGCCGCTCAGTCTCCACCGCGTAGGTGAAGATGCCGACAACGTCCTTGTACTCACGGTAGAGCTGGAGCTCCAGCTCACTCTCGTATTGTTCGAGGTCTTCAGCACTCATCGACATCACTCGCGGCTGAGGCCGGAAGGTGCTCCGCTGCTGTGTCCCATGGCGCATCGACTCTAGTCGTTCGGGAGACGTTCACGAAGCGCATCCGGTGGGTGGCAGAGGGACCGTACGCATCCAGCTTCTCCTGGTGCAGTGGCGTGCAGTAGCCCTTGTGCTCCTTGAACTCGTACTCGGGATAGAGCCGGTCCAGTTCGCACATGATCCGGTCTCGAGTGACCTTGGCAATGATCGATGCGGCCGCAACGCACGCCACCACCTGATCGCCCTTCCAGACGGCAAGTCCTGGAGTGCCGAGGCCATCAACACTGAACCCGTCGGTCAGCACGTACATCGGCGGCACGTCGAGTCGCAACAAGGCCATGCGCAGGGCCATCACGTTGGCGACGTGCATGCCGAGCGCGTCACACTCCGCGGGCTCGATACATGCCACCGCCCAGGCCACCGCCTTCTCGGTGATCTCGCGATACAACCGCTCACGCTGCAACGCCGTCAGCAGCTTGGAGTCTTTCAGCCCGGCAATCTGCCGGGACTTGGCATCGCTCAGGATCACCGCGCCTGCCACGAGCGGGCCCGCGCAGGCTCCGCGGCCAGCCTCATCCGCGCCGGCCACCGGATGAAGACCCATCCGCTGCAGCGCCCGTTCATAGCCGTAGATGCCGCTATTGCGCTTGACGAGGACCGGCGCGGCCGACTTGGCGGCGGGCATCAGCAGTTCACCCCCGCGGGCTTGATCACCGCTCTTTCGGGTGGCGGCTTCTTCGCGGCTGGTACCGCGGCAAAAGTCTCGGGCCGGTGCAGGCGTTCCGCGCGGTCGAATGGCGCCGCGATCGCAAAGGCTGGCCCAACGACAAGCGAGGTGGGAACGAACGCGACCTGGCCTTTGGCCTGACTCGTCGAGAGGTCGGAGAGATGGCAGCGCGAGTCGGCGCTGAGATCGCGGTGATCACCCATGACGAAGATCTTGTCTCTGGGAACAACGACTTCGAACCTGACTTCAGACGGCTTGACCTGGACTTCGTCAGGGTCGGTGTAGAGGTAGCTCCGCTCGTCAAGGGGATAGCCGTTGACGGTGATGCGGCCCTTAGCGGTGCAACAAACGACTCTGTCTCCGGGCATCCCGATGACCCGCTTGATCAGGTGACCAGGAGTGCTCTGGGTCGGTAGGCCGATGAACTCCAACACTTTGTCCCACGGCGGAGGATCAACGACTGGTTCCTCCTCCAGCCAGCCGCCTGGGTCGGAGAACACGACCACATCGCCACGCTGAAAGTCGGTGAGCTTCTGTACCACCACACGATCACCAACCAAAAGCGTGCTCTCCATCGACTGCGAAGGGATGATGAACATCTGCCCGACGAACGCGCGAAGCAGGGACGACACCACCACTGCGCCAACCACCACGATAAGCAGTTCCCGAATGAATGCCCAGGCACGTTGACCGAGCGTCCTGGGCGGCAAGGCATGGTTATGGCTGGCTTCGTGAAGCGCCTCGCTGGGAGGCGCAGGAGGAGCCTTATGAGTGGTCAACAGCTGGCCTCAGGTCCGGCGGTGATCTTTGTTATGTCTGGCGCCGGTTGGATGCCGGGCGGGACGGTGTCAAAGGTATCCGGACTTGGCAAGCGGTGCCGGCGGTCGAATGGCCAAACGACGACAATTGCACGGCCAACGACCGAATCTTGGGACACGAATGCATTCTGACCCTTCGCGAGGCCGCCTTGCACGTCATTGAGGTGGCACCGCGAGTCGCGGCTGTGATCACGGTTGTCCCCCATCACGAACAGATGGTCTTTCGGGACGACTACATCGAACTCAATGGCCGATGGCTGGGTGGATGTGCCGTCCGCTCCGATGACCAAGTAGGAGGTCTCATCGAGCGGCTGGCCGTTGACCGTCACACGATCGGCATCATCGCAGCACGTCACACGATCCCTCGGCAGGCCGATCACCCGCTTGATCAGATGCTCAGTGCCGGTGTTGGGCAGCACGCCGACAAACTCCAGGGCTCTTCCGATCGGACCACGCTCAGGCACGGCTGGGCCGGTGAACCAGCCCCCAGGGTCTGTGAAGACGATGATCTGGCCACGTTTGACCGAGCTGAGCTTCTCTACGACGACCCGGTCGTTGATCTGAAGCGTGTTCTCCATCGAGACGGATGGGATGAGGAACATCTGACCCACAAACCCACGCAACAGCGAGGCCACGACGAGCGCGCCGACGACGACAACAGTCAATTCCTTGAAGAAAGCCAGCACATGCTGGCCAAACGTCAGGTGTTCTGGGTCGGAATCTTCTGATTCGGCCCGATCCGGCTCGGGCTGGCTTCCCGGCTGCAACGCGCGCCGCGGCGTCGCCTTCCCCCACCGGTACGCCATCTCGGACTACCAGTGATCAGCTGGCGTGGCGCTTTTCCTTGATCTTGGCCGCCTTGCCGCGCAGCCCCCGCAGGTAGTAGAGCTTTGCCCGGCGTACGTCGCCGCGGCGTTCCACCTCGATCTTGTCGATGATCGGGCTGTGCAGCGGGAACGTACGCTCCACGCCGACCCCGAAACTCACCTTGCGGACGGTGAATGCTTCCCGGATGCCGTCACCTGCCCGAGAGATCACTACACCGGTGAAGACCTGGATTCTGGAACGCGTGCCCTCAACGACCTTGACGTGCACCTTGACGGTATCGCCTGGGCGGAAGGCGGGAATATCACTGCGCAGTGATGCTTGATCGAGCTCGTGAATGAGCTTGCTCATGAGACGTTCCTCGCCAGTGCCACAGGTCACTACGCTCGTACATCCAGTTGAAACCTCCCGCCGCGAACATTCCCCCTGTGGCAGGTGTCGGATAGCAGGACGGCAGCCGTCAAGTCTGCCACATCCGAGGAGGCAGGACGAAATCGCCACCGGCCGCGGGCTGGTCGAGGCCGCTGCCAGAGGTTATCTGGATAACAGAAACCGGACGGCACGGTGGAAGACTCCTCTCCCCGCTGCCTGATCTGTTCGGGGTATAGAGTTCCACGACGGCGACGTACATCAGAAGGTCAGAATGCATGCCGCGGAGGACGCTCGTGGACGAGGAGTTTGGTGGTGAGTGAAGGCGTGGCTGCGGCCCACGACGTATTGCTCGTGGGCGGCGGGGCCGCCGGGCTGCGGGCAGCGATCGCCATCGCGGAGAGCAATCCCAGCCTCAGCGTGGCCGTGGTCTCGAAGGTCTATCCGATGCGCAGCCACACGGTCTCCGCCGAGGGCGGTGCGGCCGGCGCCTTTGCCGAGGACGACACTCTTGATGAGCACGCCTACGACACCGTCTCAGGCAGCGATTGGCTCTGCGACCAGGACGCGGTGGAGGCGTTCGTGCAGGAGGCTCCCCGCGAGTTGCTGCAGCTCGAGCATTGGGGCTGTCCATGGAGCCGCCAACCGGACGGGCACATCGCGGTACGCGCCTTCGGCGGAATGAAGAACATGCGCACTTGGTTCGCGGCGGACAAGACCGGCTTCCACATGCTGCACACGCTCTTCCAGACGTCACTGAAATATGCAGACCTCACTCGATACGACGAATGGTTCGTTTCCCGGCTCCTCGTCGACGACGGCCGGGTACATGGAGTCGTGGCGATCGAACTCAGAACCGGCCGGATCGAGGCCATCACCGCAAAGTCGGTCGTGCTGTGCAATGGCGGTTCCGGCAAGGTCTTCCCCTACACCACCAACGCCGCCATCTGCACCGGCGACGGCATGGCGCTGGCCTACCGGGCAGGTGCGCCGCTCAAGGACATGGAGTTCGTCCAATACCATCCCACCGGACTCCCGTTCACGGGCATCCTCATTACCGAGGCGGCGCGCGCCGAAGGTGGCTGGCTGCTCAACAAGGACGGCTACCGCTACCTACAGGACTACGACCTGGGCACGCCTGAGCCCACGCCAGTGCTTCGCAGCATGGAGCTCGGACCGCGGGACCGGCTATCGCAAGCCTTCGTACAAGAAGTCGAGAAGGGGCGCACGGTCGAGTCGCCGTACGGGCCGATCGTTCATCTCGACCTGCGCCACCTGGGCGCGAAGCTGATCGATATCAAGCTTCCCATGGTGCGTGAGCTGTGTCTGAAGTACGAGCGCATCGACCCCGTCAAGGACCTGATCCCCGTCCGTCCGGTGGTGCACTACATGATGGGCGGTGTACATACCGACATCAATGGCGCGACGCCCATCGAAGGGCTCTTCGCGGCCGGCGAAACCGCCTGCGTGACCATCAATGGCGCGAACCGGCTTGGGTCCAACTCGCTGCCGGAGTGTCTGGTCTTTGGTGCCCGGGCGGGCAGGGCTGCTGCGGAGTACGCGGCGAGTGCCCAGCGGCCACCCCCCGTGGTCATGCAACAGGTCGAAGACGAAATACGGCGGATCGATCAGATGCGGAGGCCTGAGCGTGGTTCTGAGCGGATCGCCGACATCCGCGAGGAGATGCAGTCGACCATGGAGGACAGTGCAGGGATCTTCCGCTCCGGCGAATCGCTGAGCAAGGGCTCCGATCGGCTGGCCGAGTTGCAACAGCGACTCGAGCGCGTCCAGCTCCATGACGAAACCCAGGTGTTCAACACCGAGTTGGTCACTGCGCTCGAGCTAGCCAACATGCTCGATATCGCCGAAACGATCTTGCAGTCGGCACTGCAACGCGAGGAGTCGCGGGGCGCCCACCAGCGCACCGACTTCACTACACGCGACGACACCCGCTTCCTCGACCACGCGCTGGCCTACCGGGACGCGGACGGTGCAGTCAGGATTGAGCGGTCGCCGGTAACGATCACACGATGGCCACCCGGCGAGCGGGTGTACGGGAGGTAGCTCAGGAGATGGCCGACAGCATCCAGATGAACGTGACCCGGTACGACCCGGATCAGGATTCCGCGCCGACCGTAGCCAGATACGAGGTGCCGCTGAGGAAGGACTGGGCGATCCTCGACGGACTGAACTACATCAAGGACCACGTCGACGGGAGCCTGTCGTATCGCTGGTCGTGCCGGATGGGCATCTGTGGCAGCTGCGGAATGAACATCGACGGAGAGCCGAAATTGACCTGTGCCGCATTCCTCAGCGACTATGCACCTGGGCCGATTCGGGTCGAGCCGCTGAGCAACTTCCCGGTCGCCCGTGATCTTGTCGTCGACATCGGCGACTTTATGGAGAAGCTGCCACGGGTCAAGCCGTGGATCGTCCGGGACGACGTCACGGTGATCGACGGCGAATACCTCCAGACCCCGGAGGAGCTGGAGGAGTACAAGCAGTTCAGCAACTGCATCAACTGCATGCTCTGCTACGCCGCCTGCCCGATCTACGGCCTGGAACCGGACTTCATCGGCCCAGCCGCCATCGCCCTAGCCGAGCGGTACGACCTTGACTCTCGTGATCGGGGACAGCGCGAACGCCTTGACATCCTCATCGAGAAGGAGGGCGTGTGGGGGTGCACCTTTGTCGGCGAGTGCACGAAGGTATGCCCCAAGCATGTCGACCCGGCAGGTGCCATCCAGCGATACAAGCTCAAGGCCGCGCAGGAGAACGTGATGGCGTTCCTGCTCCCGCGAGGTACGCGATGAGTGCACCGACGACCTACCGTCAGCCGGTGTCCAGGTTGTGGTGGCTCAAGAAGCGGACGTATTTCCTGTTTGTCATGCGGGAGCTCAGTAGCGTCTTCGTGGCGTGGTTCGCGGTATTCCTGATGATCATGGTCGTTGCCATCGGACGTGGCGAAGCGTCCTACCAGAGCTTCCTGAGCTGGGCCGCCTCACCAATCGTCGTTGTGGTGAACATTGTGGCCCTGGCCTTCCTGGTGTTGCACACGGTGACGTGGTTCGCACTCACCCCGCAGGCGATGGTGGTTCGGGGGCCCGGGGGGCGATGGGTGCCGCGCATCAAGGAGGTGAGCGTCGCTGGCCGTCGCGTGCCGGCGGCGACCGTGGTGCGGGTCGGCGGCCGGGTACCGGCGGGTATGGTGATCGCCTCGCAGTACGCGGGACTGATCGTGGTTTCCGCATTCGTCGTCTGGTTGGTGCTCAGGTGACCAAGCGGCACCTCGAGCCGCTGCTGTGGCTGTTGTTCAGCGGGGGCGGCGTGATGGCGGCAGTGTTCCTGCCCATCCTGGTCGTGCTGTTCGGCCTCGCTATCCCCCTAGGGTGGGTGCAGCCCGACTACAACCACCTGCACGCCGTTGTCAGCCACTGGCTCACCCGGCTGGTCCTGCTAGGTCTGTTCGTCGTCATGCTGTTCCATGCGGCGCACCGGTTCAGGTTCACTCTCTACGACGGACTCCAGCTCAGGGGATTCGCGACGCCGATTGCCGTATTGTGCTACGGCGCCGCGCTTGTCGGCTCTCTCGCCGCCCTGGTAATCGTCTTAACTGTCTGACCGCCACCGCCAGGCAGCGCCAGGCGTCGCTGCCATGTCAGAAGCCGATGATGTCGTCTTCCTCTTCTTCCAGCTCGTCTCTTCTGGGAGCCGCCTTCGGCCAGTGGGAGCCGCCGTGGGTGAGGGCGCTGATCAGGTCTCGGTTGAGCCGTGAGATCGTCTCGAAGGGAATCTCCTTAGGACAGACCGCTGTGCATTCACCGATGTTGGTGCAGCCACCGAACCCTTCCACATCGTGCTGGGCGACCATGCCGACCACCCGGGAGTAGCGTTCCGGCTGGCCTTGCGGCAGCAGGCCAAGATGGGTGATCTTGGCGGCAGTGAACAGCATCGCCGAGCCGTTGGGGCAGGCGGCGACGCAGGCGCCGCAGCTGATGCAGGTTGCGGCGTCGAAGGCACGGTCGGCATCCCGTTTGGGCACCGGCGTGGCGTGGGCATCGGGAGCGGTGCCGGTGGGAGCTGAGATGTAGCCGCCAGCCTGGATGATCCGATCGAATGCGCTGCGATCTACGACCAGGTCCTTGATCACCGGGAACGGATCGGCCCGCCACGGTTCGACATCGATTACATCGCCGTCGGAGAACGAGCGCATGTGTAGCTGGCAAGTCGTCGTTTGCTGCGGGCCGTGCGCGACGCCATTGATCACCACACCGCACATGCCGCAGATGCCTTCACGACAGTCGCTGTCGAAGGCAATGGGATCCTCGCCCTGGAGCGTCAGTCGCTCGTTCAACACGTCCAGCACCTCGAGGAAGGACATGTGTTCGGAGATGTCGTTGACCTTGTACACGGCCATCTTGCCCTTGGCGCGCGAGTTCGCCTGGCGCCACACCCGCAGAGTAATGTCCACGACGAACTCCTACTTGTAGCTTCGCTGCTTCATCTCGACGTACTCATAAAACAGTGGCTCTTTGTGCAGGACCGGCCGCCTGTCGCCGCCGAATTCCCATGCCGACACGTAGGCAAATTCGTCGTCATCACGCAACGCCTCACCGTCGGGGGTTTGACTCTCCACGCGAAAGTGGCCGCCGCACGACTCTCGTCTGACTAGCGCGTCGATGCACATCAGCTCACCGAGCTCGAAGAAGTCCGCCACTCGCCCGGCCCGCTCCAACGCTTGGTTGAGCTCCTCGTTGGTGCCCAGCACCCTGACATCGGACCAGAACTCCTTCTTCAGCTCTCGGATCCGGTTCAGTGCCTTGCGCAGGCCCTCTTCGCTCCGCTCCATCCCGCAGTAGTCCCACATCACGCGCCCGAGCTCCTTGTGGAAGGAATCCACGGTCCGGCTACCGTTCACCGACAGCAGCTTGTCGATCCTGGCACGGACCGCCTGAACTGCCTCGACCGCGGCGGGATGAGATTCGGCGACCTTGGGAAACGGCCCATCCGCGAGGTAGTCGTTGATCGTGTTCGGTAGCACGAAGTAACCGTCGGCCAGGCCTTGCATCAAGGCGCTGGCGCCCAGCCGGTTCGCGCCGTGGTCGGAGAAGTTGGCTTCGCCGGTGACATAAAGCCCGGGAATGCTGGCTTGCAGGTCGTAGTCGACCCACAGTCCGCCCATGGTGTAGTGCACGGCCGGGTAGATCCGCATAGGTGTCTGGTACGGGTCCTCGCCGGTGATCTGGGCGTACATGCTGAACAGGTTGCCGTACTTGGCTTCCACAGCCGGCCGACCGAGGCGCGCTATCGCGTCAGCGAAGTCCAGGTAAACGCCTAGCCCACCAGGTCCGACACCGCGCCCTTCGTCGCAGACGTTCTTTGCAGCTCGGGAGGCGATATCACGCGGCACCAGATTGCCAAAGGAGGGATAGATCCGCTCCAGGTAATAGTCGCGATCTTGCTCAGGAATCTTCCGGGGGTCGCGCTTGTCCTCCCCACTCTTGGGCACCCAGATCCTGCCGTCGTTGCGCAGGGACTCGCTCATCAGGGTCAACTTGGACTGGTGTTCACCGCTCACCGGGATGCAGGTCGGGTGGATCTGGGTGAAGCAAGGGTTCGCGAAGTACGCGCCCTTGCGATGCGCTCGCCAGGTGGCTGTCACGTTGCAGCCCACGGCGTTGGTGGACAGGTAGAAGACATTTCCGTAGCCACCGGTGGCCAGCACGACCGCATCGGCGAAGTGAGTCTCGATTCCCCCGGTCACCATGTCGCGGATGACGACGCCGCGGGCTCTGCCGTCGACCACGATCAGCTCGAGCATTTCGTGCCGGGTGTGCATCGCGACCGTTTCTGCAGCGATCTGGCGTTCCAGTGCCTGGTATGCCCCGATCAGCAGCTGCTGTCCCGTTTGGCCGCGTGCGTAGAAGGTGCGCGAGACCTGCACGCCGCCGAAAGACCGGTTATCCAGCAGACCGCCGTATTCGCGTGCGAACGGCACCCCTTGGGCGACGCACTGATCGATGATCTCAACGCTCACCTCCGCCAGCCGGTAGACATTGGACTCCCGGGCCCGGAAGTCTCCGCCCTTGACGGTGTCGTAGAACAGCCGGTAGACCGAGTCCCCGTCGTTGCGGTAGTTCTTGGCCCGCCTCGCCAAGGGTCGCTGCCGCGGAAGCTCCAGCCAGTCCGGACCCTACGATGATGACACTCAGCTTGCGACGGTTTGCTGGATTAACCAGCCTGGCACCGAAGCGGCGCTCCTCCCACCGCCTCTCAATGGGCACCTGAGGCGCCTTGGCATCAGCGATATCAGGGCCCTCGATGTAAAACGAGTTGGCATCGAGCGAGTCGGGCATTGAGTTGGTCACCGGCACCTCCTCAGGCTCGGAATGCAATCGCCATTAGTCCACGAATCCGAACAGAATGGCGAAGGGCGGAAGTAGGAAGCCAACCGTGAGCACCCCTGCCACCGCGTACGCTCCGATGTTCAGGCGTTGTCGCGCAAGTGTCGAGGTGTTGGCTCCAAGTGTTGTCAGGGCGCTCCACACGCCGTGCCGGACATGGAAGCCGACCGCGATCACCGCGATCGTGTACGCCAGGACCACCGACCAGATCTGGAAACCGTTGACCACCCGCTCGTAAGGTTCCGCGGCCGCGCCGCCCGGGTGGATGATGTTCCAGGTCAGGTGCAGGAGGTGGTAGATCACGAAGAGCAGGATGACGAGCCCGCCCCAGCGCAAGGTGTAGGAGGCGTAGGTCCGTTGCACCCCGGTCCGGGTCTTGTTGCTGTAGTACCGCCTTGTCCCACCGCGCGCGTTGTGGGCCCGCGACCACAGGTTGAATGCTGCGTACATGTGGGCCAGAACGCTGACGATCAGAACGGCTCTGAGGATCCAGAGCGCACCCGTGCGCGGAAGAAGCGGCTCACCGAGGACTCGCAGGTGGTGGGCGTAGGCGTTGAAGGCCTCCGGCCCGGCGAAAATCTTCAGGTTGCCGTACATGTGGGCCAGTAGGTAGCCGATCAAGATGAGACCAGTGACGGCCATCAGTGCCTTGAGCGCAACGGTTGACCTGGTCGCCTGCTGGGCGGGCGTCAACGAAGTTGTTGCCACACAGCCACATTAGAACTCCGGCCGCCCTGACTGCGAATAGAGGCCACCGTGCTCACTGGTGTTTTTCACCACAACTTGTTTTGAGCCTGCTGCTCGCGCATCGCGCGCTTTCGATCCACCTACTTCGTCGTCGCTCGCAGAGGAAAGAACGCCTCTGCTCCCTCCTCCTCAGCACGGCGGGCGCGCGATTGTCGACGCTGCCAGCACTCGGAGCAAATCTGGTTGCGGAATTCGGTCCTCCCGCTTGGAGCGTCCTACAGCCAGCGGGAGGCAGCCTCAGGGCCGGTGGGACCAACCAGCCGGTTCGTCCCTATCTCAGCCCAGCCTTTCCTCCCGCTCAGGCTTCGACAGCAGGTCTGGCCGTCGCAGTCGCGTTCTTGCTAATGCCTGGTCGCGGCGCCATGCCGCGACCTTCTCGTGGTGGCCGCTCAGCAGAACATCGGGGACAGCCAGACCGCGCCAGCTGGGCGGCTTGGTATAGACCGGCCCCTCCAGCAGGCCTTCGTTCTGGGCGCCATGCGACTCTTCGATCAGTGACTCCGGATTGCCGAGCACTCCGGGCAATAGCCGCACCACCGTCTCGATCACCACCATGGCCGCTACCTCTCCACCACTCAGCACGTAGTCACCAATGCTCAGCTCGTCGACTCTCATCCGCCGCGCCGCATCCTCGACGACGCGGGCGTCGATGCCCTCATAGCGGCCGCAGGCAAAGATCAGGTGCTGCTCCCCTGCAAGCTCGTGCGCGAGCGACTGGGTGAAAGTCTGGCCGGATGGTGAAAGCAGGAGCAATCGCGAGTCAGCTTTCCCAGCCGTTAGGGCATCCAGAGCCAGTCCCCAAGGTTCCGGGCGCATCACCATGCCTGCGCCGCCACCGTAGGGTGTGTCGTCGACGGTCCGGTGCCGATCGCTGGTCCAGTCGCGAAGATCATGAACCTCAAGGTCCACAAGGCCCTTCTCGATTGCCTTTCCGACCAGCGAAAGGCGCAGCGGCTGAAAGTAGTCGACGAAGATGGAAACAACATCAATTCTCATCGACGTCGTCTCGATCTTCATCAGCGTCGCCTCTATCGTCGAGCAGGCCGGGGACATCGACGACGGTGAGGCGGCCAGCCTCAAGATCGACATCGGGCACCAGTGCGGCCACGAACGGCACCAGCCGAGGGCCGGCGGCCGTCTGGATCTCCAGAACGTCTTGCGCTGGCAAGTGCAGCACGGAACGTACGCTGCCGACCTCAGCGCCGTCAAGTGTGGTGGCCCGCAGGCCGATCAGCTGTCGGTCGTAGTACGTTCCCGGCTCCGCGGGCCGCTCGTCGGCCTCCACTTCGGCCGTCAGAAGCGTGCCGCGTACGGCCTCGGCTTCAGCCCGGTCGGTCAACTCGGCAAACCTGACCAGCAGCCGGCCAGAGTGATCACGGACCGAGCGCACCGTGAAGTGCCGCGTAGCGCCTTCCTCCCCAAGTACCTGACCAGGGGCGAAGCGCCGCTCCGGCTCATCAGTGCGGACCTCTACCGCAACCTCGCCCTGTACGCCGTGAGGCCGTCCGATGACACCCACGATGGCGTCGGTGTTCAATTGCTCGCTCCGCTCGCTGCGGATCGCGCTCGGAATCCGCCTATCTCGTCGTCGCTCGCCGACCAACAACGCGTCCGCTCGCTCCTCCTCAGCACGGCGGCGCACAATCCGGTGTTCAATTGCTCGCTCCGCTCGCCGCTCAACGCCTGCTCTCGCTACCTTGATCGGTTTGGCGGTTGCTTAGCGGCGCCGGTTACCCGGCCCGCGCCGCGCCAGCCGATCAACATCAACGAAGTCGACACGGACGTCCTGGTCGCCCGCCAATGCGCCGATCACCGTGCGTAACGCAGTTGCCGTACGGCCGGAGCGGCCGATGACCTTGCCAACGTCGTCCGGATTCACCCGAACTTCCAGCATCCGCCCG